>JAVEUB010000026.1:0-16611 GCA_034005785.1 Cloacimonas sp. (SeqCode)
TCCTTCGATACTAATCTTCATTTATGTCTCCTTTTTCTATCTTCAGGGTTTGGGCTTTCACTTTCACTGATTTAATCTGCCCGAGTTTTCCGGAAAAAGCACCCATTTCAGCCGTGCTAAGTTCCATAATCAGGAAGATCACCGATACTCCCAGATCACGCATAGGATAGCCGACGCGTACCAAGATATTCTGCGCATAGCTGTGCAGTAATTCTGAAACGGGGTGGAAGGCATTCTCGATATCTTCCACAATGATGCTTACAACGTGTCTTTTCATTAGCATAATAAATCCTTGTGGCGAAAAGGAGAATAAATTTATGACATAAGAGGCGAAAAGTTTATTTTCACCCTTGATGCCAGAACGTATCTCTCATCGCAGGTCTTTCTTTAAATACAATATCTTTCAAAGTGCTAATTCTGGCAAGGGAAATATTCTGAATGTTTCTCGAGTCACGAATTGTATTTTGTCACCTGCTTTCAAACCTCGGCTTCAGCTATCCTTTTCTTCTGGTTTATCTTACTAAAGTGAGTGTAAAGTAAGAGAAGGTTTAGGGCAAATAGAGAGTTAGCAGCAAGAGCGGTGTAATTGTTTAACAGTAGCCTTATGGGGAGATATCCAGGATCAAGATATTGATAACAGCTATGCTTGTTTTTACCGTGCTTAGCGTACAAAAATCGAGGTTAGAAATTGCTTACAGCCAAAAAACATTGACAAAATTGAAGAAGGCAGAAAGCATGTTCCTTTATCCTAACTTGTTGTTATCTTTACCAATAAACAAGGATTTCCGTCTGTGAACAGGTGGTTACTAATGCCAAAGTCTGCTTATTAAGATAGATTTTTGCAGCGCCGGCTTACTAACACTTTACGAACGGGAATGGAAAAGCGATCACTTATGAAAAAAATATGTCTTATACTCGTCACGATAGCCATGATGTTGCCAATGTTTGCCGGCAGTTTCAATTGGTTTTCCCAAAATGATTCTCGCTGGAACACAGACACCCTTGGCAATGGTGGCAGTTCCATAGGAAAAAGCGGATGTGTGCTTAGCTGCCTCTCCATGCTGCTAAACGCAGAAGCTACAAATCAACTTATGACGCCTGATCGCCTGAATGCCTGGTTACGCCAAAATGGTGGCTATGCAGGTAATGACATGCGCTGGCAAATTCCCGGTGAGATTGATGGTAGCGGACTGGGGCTGGAATTAGTTGCTCAAAGCACGCGTCGCAATGATTGGAGTTTCCTATCTGCAGAAATGGATAAGGGTAACAAGGTTATCGTTAAGGTAGCCGGACGCCGCAGCCATTGGGTACTGGTAACCAAAAAAGTTGGTGAATCGGACAAAGCTTCCTCGTACCATGTGAACGACCCCGGAATGAAAGAATATGAAGAACGCACACTGGCTTATTTTGGTGGATTTCGTTCTGCTCGTTCCTACTCAGGAAATTGGCTGGATGAAGCAGCCTTCGATCTGGATAGTGAAATTAACATTGTTCCAGTGCAAAACGATGAATTTTTCCTGTATGATATAAACAACCTTCCTCATCCCGCAGATGTGTATGTAACGCTGCAGAACAAACTACCTGTGGAAATAGCAGGATACTTTATTCTGGGTTTGTTCGATGAAGATGGCAGTTTTGTGCGCACCATAGATTATGAATATGCTTCTGTAAATGCCAGTGGTGCTTTGGATTTGTTGTATGAGCTGCCGGATGTGTCTCCTTTAAATGAAAAAGGCAACAACCTGAAAATTGTTTACAGCAAATACTTCTCTGCCATGCCATCTATGAATGACACCATCGAACTAATCGATAAAGGTATCAGAAACCTTACCAATATTTCAAACTGAAGCGTAAACATAAAAATCACATAACGATCATATCGCTACCTACGAATAAAAGACTTGACGGGAAATCCCCTATGGAAATAATTCAACTCATAATGAAAAATGAATTAAATTAGGGGGTTCGATGAATAACTATTTCATGGAAACTCACCATCATGAATGGATATTGACCAATAAACTTGGAGCTTACGCTCTGGGTACGGGTAATCTTATCAATCAGCGCAAATATCACGGTTTGCTTGTTAGCAGCGATCGTGTTTTAAACCGTACACATTTGGTGGCGGGTATTGAAGAACGTGTGGAATGGCGGGGTGAAGTTATCCATCTGGATAGCAATAACTATAGCAACTGTATTTTCCCTGAAGGATTCCTACATCTGGTAAAACCTTGGCTGCGTCCTTACCCCACCTTCCTATATTCCGCGCTCCCGCATCAGAACGATATTCTGGTGTTAAAAGAGATTATGATGGATGAGTATAGCAATACCACCCTCGTTAAATACACCAATCTGGGGCATCACAAATTGCATTTTGAATTTCATCCCAAATTTACCCTTACCCCTCATCATGAGCTGAACCAGCCTGGGAGTTTGGATTTTGCCCAGTTCGATAATAAGATTGATCCTCTGGAAACTTACACTGCTTTTTCAGCTAAGCGCTTGGACAATAACATCAGTGTGTTTGGAGCTGTAATGCATGGTGAGGTGGAAGCCAACCGCTATGTATATTACAATGTATTTTACCCCTGGGAAGTGATGAGCGGATATCCAGGTATTGGCGATCAGATAAGCCTGTTTCAGATTGTGTTCGATCTCAAGGTGGGGCAAAGTAACTACCTGCTGTTCAGTGATTGTCAGATTGACAATCCAGAAGCTACGATCGCCAGAATTGAAGCCCGCTATGCAGCTTTACCCAAAGCTGCCGATTGCCCTGTGCAAGCTGATACGAACGATTCCTTGCTAAACGATCTGGACTACAGCGATAATTTCCTCTTCAAATATGCAGACTACATGAAGATTCTGGAATTTGCACTGATGGATTTTTTGGCTAATGACGATGTTGTAGCCGGTTACCCCTTTTATGGTGCCTGGGGCAGGGATACAATGGTCGTGCTGAATGCGCTGCTACATAATCCTGAAATGATAGACACTGTGGAACGTATCTTGAATAAATATAGTGGTTATCTGAAAGATGGCCTGATCCCCAATATGCTTGCTGAATCTGGAAGAGCTGCGAATTATGATACCATTGATGCCACTTTGTGGTACATAATTCTGAACTGGAAACTGGGAAAACGCAAATTAGACCAGACCTTCTGGCAGGAGAAAATTGCCCATTGTGAAGGGATTTTAACTTCCATCCTGAATAACTTCAGCTATCCCTTTGATGTGCGTAAAGATGGACTTATTGAGCTGCAGGAAGAATTTGCCCATGGCACCTGGATGGATGTGCGTATTGATGGCAAACCCATAACTCCTCGCAGTGGCGCACCCATAGAAATTAACGCCCTGTGGTATAATGCCCTGTGCAGCTATGAAGCGATGTGTGAAGCTTTAAGCAATGCCTCTGGCAAGCCTAATACCGCTTCTACAGAGTTGCTCGAATTGAAGGTAAGAGTTCTGGAATCTATGGGTAAATTTTGGAATGAAAGCTATCTGGCAGATCGCTTGATGGGGGATGAGCCTATTGTGGAAATCCGCCCTAATGCCATTATTGCGCTTTCTTTGCCGTGGCCTGTATTGAGCCAGGATAAAATGGAAATGGTTTTGGAACGCTCATTCACTGAGCTTTATACTAATTATGGCTTAAGGACTCTTAGCCCGAAGGATATCCGCTTCCGCAAGAAATATTATGGAACTCAGCGTGAGCGCGATATTTCGTACCATAATGGCAGCGTTTGGGCTTGGTTGCTGGGTCCGTTCTGCGGGTTGTATGTACGCACATATCAGGGCAAAAAGTCCAATGCCGAGATTCGTGAAGCATTAGTCTCGTTTATCCAAACTTTCCGCCACAGTTTCATGCGCGGGCATATTGCCTCAGTAGCCGAAATCTATGATGGCGATTCACCCCACTTTCCCAAAGGTGCTCCGGCTCAAGCCTGGAGTGTAGCTGCTCTCTACAACGTGGAAGGATATATTGCAAAATTGGGGGAGGAACTATGAACATTTTGATGTTCACTTGGGAATTTCCACCTCTGATCTCAGGTGGCTTGGGAATGGCCTGTTATGGCATGGTTAAAGCCTTGCTAAGCCAAGGTATTAAGATAGATTTGGTGTTACCCACAAAAGAAATGGTGTATTTTCCCCTGCGGCAAGAAAGCGATGTGGATACATTACCGGCTGTATTTTTAGATCCCAAACAGCACAAGGAATTTTCCGAGCGTACTTTTAAAACAATGAATGAGCGCTTGGAATACATTGGGATTTCCTCCCATCCGGAATCGTACTTCAGCCTCAGGGACATCAAACGCTATTCCACAGCGGTGAAAAAAGTATATTGGCTTAGCGAAGTAGTTACCAACGAAGAACGCGATCTTTGGGAAGAAATGACCGCTAATCTGATAGGCGAAGAGGATCTGATACGCAAGGTTCAAGAATACACGCTGCGGGCAGATCGCTTTGCCAGAGTGTTGGATTATGATCTTATTCATGCCCACGATTGGCTTACCTATCCAAGTGGCATGCTGGCTAAACAGCATTCGAAGAAGCCGTTGATTGTGCATATTCATGCTACTGAGTTTGATAGAGCCGGTGGACCTGGCGATGAACGAGTGCACAAAATTGAACATGCTGGAATGACTTACGCAGATAAAGTAATAGCCGTGTCCAAATACACGGCGCAGATGATTATGAGTCGCTACAGAATTGATACAGGAAAAATCCGGATTATCCACAATGCATTCTCTATCCCCGATGATTCTGTTATGACTCCAAAACGCATATTCAAAGGGCCTACAGTGCTGTTCCTGGGCAGAATTACCCTGCAAAAGGGACCAGATTATTATCTGGAAATAGCAGAAAAGGTGCTTAAGGTACATCCTGAGGCACGTTTTATCATTGCCGGAACAGGGGATATGTCTCGTTATGTATTACGTAAATCGGCTGCTATGCGGCTTAAGAATCGTTTTCTCTTTACCGGATTCCTCAATCGTAAGCAGGTGGAGCGGATTTTACAGGCAGCAGATATCTATGTTTTACCTTCTGTATCCGAACCTTTTGGGATTTCCCCTCTGGAAGCCATGGCTTTTGGGATAACCTCCATCATTTCAAAGCAATCCGGGGTTGCAGAAGTGGTGCGTCATGCCTTCAAAATTGATTACTGGGATGTGGATCTTTGGGCTGAGACGATTAATCACCTCATTGAGAACCCTGATAAATGCACCAAAATGGGCATTGAAGGGATGCATGAAGTTAATCGTATCGGTTGGGATGAAGCCGCAGAAAAAATAAGGCACCTATATTCTTCAACACTGGCAGAATTTATCCGCCGACCCTTAACATAGGAGAAAGCATGCTAAATATCATTTTTTACTTTCAAGTTCATCAGCCCTATCGCCTGGCTCATTACAATGTGCTGGATATAGGGAATGGGGATAAGCTGTTTGACGATAGATTGAACGGACAGGTTATGCGCAAAGTGGCGGAGAAATGCTATCTGCCAACCAATAAGCTGCTGCTGGAACTAATCAAACAAAATGAAGGCCGTTTCAAAATAGCCTATTCCATCACCGGAACAGCAATAGAGCAATTCAAGCTCTATTCACCTGAAACTCTGGATTCGTTCAAGGAATTGGTGGATACCGGCTGCGTGGAGATAATGGGCGAAACATATTTCCACTCTTTGGCTTTTTTGTACGATACCAATGAGTTTCTGGATCAGGTGAAGATGCACCGCGAGCTTATGAAACAGGAATTTGGCTATGACACAGTAACCTTCCGCAACACAGAGCTTATCTATCAGGACAGGCTATCGGATATCATATACGAGATAGAAGGGTTTAAAACAATAGTTACCGAAGGTGTAGATCGCATTTTACAATGGCGCACACCGCTTTATGCCTATAAAAACTACTCCAAGGACATCAATCTGCTGCTGAAATATTATCAATTGGCCGACGACATTGCCTTCCGTTTTTCCAATCGTGATTGGCCGGAGTATCCCTTAACGGTGGATAAATTTGTAAACTGGATAGATCATTTAACCTTGGGAGAAACAGGAGGTAAGAACTTATTCCTCAATCTGTTCATGGATTACGAAACCTTCGGAGAGCACCAATGGGCATCTTCCGGGATATTTGAATTTATGCGCCATTTTCCTGCCGAAGTGCTTACACGCAAACATCTTGGCTTTGCCACCCCAAAAGATACCACGCATCTGGCTAATTACCAGCAGGAATCGCTATCCTTCCCAGAGCCTGTTTCCTGGGCTGATGAAGAGCGCGATCTTTCTGCCTGGTTAGAAAACGACATGCAGAAAAACGCCATCGAAACGCTGTATGAACTAATGGCCAGAATAAAGCAAAAGGGTGATCCTGAACTGCTACGCACCGCCAGATTGCTAAGCACATCGGATCATTTCTATTATATGTGCTCCAAGTATTTCCAGGATGGAGATGTGCATAAATACTTCTCGCCGTATGATTCGCCCGACCAAGCTTATATATATTACATAACCGCTTTGGCAGAGCTTGAAGAGCGAATTCTGGGTTGAAAATTATGAAAGGGAAAGTTCTGATTCTCGAGGACGATATAGTACTTGCCGAGCAGATTGCTAAAGTAATGAAACGTTATGAATACGAGGTGCAACATACTACCAATAGCGATTCTTTTTTCGACGAATTAAGGATTTTTCAGCCAGATGTGATTTTATTGGATGTTTTTTTGGTAGGTTCGCGCTTGAATGGGATACAGGTACTAAAACATCTGAAAAGCAACCTCGATCTAAACTACAAAGTGATAGTTATTTCTGGTGATGTAAGTTCCTCGCAGATCAGCGAAATACGGGCTTTGGGGGCGTATCATTTCATCGAGAAAGGCTCTGCGTTCAGCACAAACCAGTTGCTACTACATATCGATAATGCCATCACGCTAAAACACCAGGAAGAAGAGCATATCGGCTTGCAGATAGAGTATATAAACCTTAAAAAGCAGTACACCCGCAGTTTTCCCTTCATTGGCGAAAGCGCTGCTATCAAAAAGGTTCGTGAATCCATAGCCAGGCTTGCTTCCGTGGACGAAGATCTCTTCTTAATTGGAGAAACAGGCACAGGCAAAGAAGTGGCCGCAAACTACTACTATATCACTTCCTATCGTTTTGGCAAACCCTTTCACACTGTGAATTGCAGTGCATTGTCCGAAAGCCTGATTGAATCTGAATTGTTTGGCCATATCAAAGGGGCATTTACCAATGCCGACCGTAATAAAACCGGTTTCTTTGAAGAATGCACCAATGGCTTACTTTTTTTGGATGAAGTTACAAATTTGTCTCTGCCAGCTCAAGCTAAGATTTTAAGAGCGATCGAAAATAAGGAAATACAAGTAGTGGGCGGAAACCTGAAAAAGGTGGATAGCAGATTAATTTTTGCCTCCAATGCTGGCTTGGATAAACTTTCGGATCAAAGTATCTTTCGTAAGGATCTCTTTTATCGCATCGAGGGAAATGTAGTAGAACTGCCACCCTTGCGAGAACGGGACGATGATATCCTTCTCTTAATGAGCTACTTTTTCACCAATTTCTCCTCACAGTACAGCGTTATTGATCAAATCGACCTGCCTGCTCTTAAAGGAGACTTACTTCGCTACAACTGGCCGGGAAATATCCGCGAATTGCGTAATTTCTGCAAGTTTATCATGATCAATGAGAATAAGATCAGCAATGAAGTTATCTTGAAGCAACTTAGGCATAAAACCAATAATATCTCTGAGAATATTGAGGTGAATCTGGATAATTATGTGAAGATAGATAATCTCAAAGATAGCGTGGCTGCTTTTGAACGTGAATATCTAATTCACCATCTGGCTCTTAATGGCAACAGAGTGTCCCAAACCGCAAGATCAATCGGTATCGAGCGTACCACTCTCTACAAAAAGATCAAAGCTTTGGAGATTAAAAACCTCATTGAGGAAGATTAGTTTTGTTTCAAGAAAACCTTGGACTAAGGATATTCTCGATACTGTTAGCCATTTTTATCTGGGTGCAAACTATCCTGATTAGCGAGCAAAAAAGTGTGGTTAACCTTCCAGTTAACCTGAAATCCATTCCTAAAAACGTAACGCTGGAGCGCTTACCACAAACTATCCCCTTTAGTGTGCGAGGAAAGGGACTTGATATCCTTAAGCTGCGCCTATCCAAAACCAAGGTAATCATCGATGCGAGTAAAGTAAAACCAGGGACAGATATTATCTCTTTGACAGACTATACGATAGACCTCCCTGAAAACATAAATCTGAATCTGATAGGTCCGGTCAACAAGCAAGAAATTGCTATTCATGCTGATGTTTTTCACCAAAAAAAGGTGTCGGTTGTGCTGTCATTTGCAGATAATTATACCAAACAACGCTTTTCAAGCTTGAATTATCACATCATCCCAGAGCGTGTTACGATCTTCGGACCCAAAAACAAGGTGGAAACTGTCCAAAATGTAACTACTGAGAGCATCAGCCGTGATATGTTGTCGGAGCGGGATTTTAAGCTAAAACTAAGTCCACTTAGTGATGATCTTTCAGCCTCGGAAGCCGATGTACGCGTGCGCGTATCCAGTTCCTATAATACCACCAAAGTGTTCGACGATATTCCCATTGTAAACGGCACGGGTAAAAGCTATTTTCCTGCCAGAGTTGCGGTTAAGATATCTGGTGATTCAGATATCTTAAAGACTGTAGATGCACGTAAAATCAAGATTACGGTTTCTGTTGATGCCGATGCTGCCGGGATGTACCCTTTAAGTGTAGAATTACCTGAGGGACTGGAACTTGTAGCCATAACCCCTGATAAAGTACACTTAAAAAATTGAAACCCCAGCCACTGATACTTGCCTTTGAATCCTCCTGTGACGACACATCTGTGGCGATAATGGATACTAACTATCATGTATTAGTGAATCTTACCTCCACCCAGCCTGAACATCTTGCCTTTGGAGGAGTGCTACCCGAACTTGCTTCCCGCCTGCATCTGAAAAACATCCAGCTTTTAACGCAGAATGCCCTGAGGCAGGCTAATCTGCAATTGAGCGAGATAAGTGCCGTGGGGGTATCAATTAACCCGGGGTTGATTGGTTCACTGATTGTAGGCTTGTCCTTTGCCAAAGGGCTTGCCTGGAGCCTTTCCTTGCCACTTATAACTGTTAACCATATGCTGGCACACATATTTGCAAATCTTATCGATCATAGGGACATCCAGCCTCCGTTTTTGGCACTGGTAGTTTCCGGTGGGCATACAGAAATGGTGCATTTTACCAGCTTCACAAATTTTACCGTGGTGGGGAAGACCCTTGACGATGCAGCGGGGGAGAGCTTCGATAAAACTGCTAAACTGTTAGGACTCGGGTTTCCGGGTGGCCCAATTATTGACGAATTGGCGCGTGGCGGAAATCCCGAATATGTAAATTTCCCCCGAGCCTTACCACCCAAGGATAATTTCAATTTTAGCTATAGCGGCTTGAAAACCTCCATCAGAACCTGGTTATTGAAACAAAACGAAACTGATATTCAAGCCAATCTCCCCAGTATCGCTGCTTCTGTTCAACAAGCAATCATCGATCCGCTAATCAACAAATCCGTGCTCTGGGCGCAGCAAAACGAGATTCCCTACATTCTGATCGCTGGAGGTGTAGCTGCGAACTCAGCGCTACGCACGCAGTTGGAAGCTAAAGCTGCCAAATTTGGTATCCAGGTTCGCTATCCTTCTTTGGCTTTATGCATGGATAATGCGGCTATGGTTGGGGCAGCAGCGATCCCAAAGTTTCTTGCCGGAATCCATGCTCCCCTAACTGCAAACGCTTTTTCCCAGAAAGGCACTAAAGCGCTGTAAAACTCTATTAGTGTGCATCTTTCTATATTACTGCCATCTCCTTCCTGTTTACGCTACTAAATCACTGCCATCTTATTTCTTGCTTGTAATACGCCATCATTGCGCCATCAATAGGCGTTATACCAGTTATAGTGGCGTATTGGCAGCGTATTGATAGAAGGGAACACCGATTTCAATCGGTTGGTTCTGCCACATTTATGTGGCAGTGAAGTTTAGCCTTAAAAAATGTATTATCCTTAGTTAATGCCATCATAAACACAGCCAAATAAATGTGGCAGAACCAACTGGATAAAGAGCTTGTGCAAAAACCTTCTGTCATTCCCGCGGAGGAGCTTGTGGGAAAACTGCAAAACCTTCTGTCATTCCCGCGGAGGCGGGAATCCAGCCCTGGTGAATCCCAGCGGGATGCCACAAATTAACCACCGAGAACACCGAAAGCACCTATCCCGCCCATACACCTCGCAGTTTTAACCATTTTCTTCCTTCCGATCCCAAGGCGTACTAACTTCAGGAAGAGTAGCGATATGTATTTTTGTGCGATATTCACAATCGTATGCAAGCCCTATGCCAAACCAGACGTTTGTTTTGGCTCAAAAATCTGCTGCCAAAGTTATTGTGGTTTATTTGCATTGCTCATGCACGCAGATTTTTAAGTCAAATTCGCTCGTGTGCATGAACCACCCTTGGAGCGTGTTTGACTTATAGTTTTGCCGTTGTGCAATCAGCTCCACCATCTATCTTCTTTCTTCAATTGTGACACCAGCTTTCGGCAAAACTATGAGTTAAACCGCGGATTACAGTGTATCCGTAGCACGCATCATAGCCCAATTGTCTCATAGCCCGCGTTTTAACTCAAAAATCTGCTGCCAAAGTTATTGTGGTTTTTTTGCATTGCTTATGCACGCAGATTTTTAAGTCAAATTCGCTCGTGTGCATGAACCACGCTTGGAGCGAGTTTGACTTATAGTTTTGCCGTTGTGCAATCAGCTCCACCATCTATCTTCTTTCTTCAATTGTGACACCAGCTTTCGGCAAAACTATGAGTTAAACCGCGGACAACAGTGTATCCGTAGCACGCATCATAGCCCAATTGTCTAATAGCCCGCGTTTTAACTCAAAAATCTGCTGCCAAAGTTATTGTGGTTTTTTTTGCAATGCTCATGCACGCAGATTTTTAAGTCAAATTCGCTCGTTTTGCATTGCGCCAATATTTAGGTTTGGCTAATAGCTCTTGTATCAGAGCAGCAACCTTCCCTGGCTCAATGCTTTTCATGCATTTGAAATGATCCAACGGGCATTGTTTAAGCCCATGCAACGAACAAGGTTGACATGGTAATTCTGCACAAAGAATAGTAGCACTATCGTTTAATGGCCTGAATCCCAGACGGGGATGAGTTCCCCCAAAGATAGCGATCTGTGATTTGAATAGTGTTGCCGCAAGATGCATAGGGCCTGTATCTCCACTGATGATGAGATCGTAATCCTGCAACGCATCCAGCAAACTCCCAAACTCAAACTTACCTGCTAAGTTTTTGCAATTTGCTGGATTCTGCGCTGCAATAACGCTACAGTTATTTTGGTCGTCAGCACTTCCAAAAAGACTGAAACTGTATAAGGGTAGTAGCTGCATAAGCTTGATCCAGCTTTGTGTGGGATAGCGTTTTGTGAAATGAGTTGCCCCCGGAAAAATAGCAATTTTTGCTTGCCTTATTGAATCAGTAGCAACGGCGTGCCGCTCTACACGGCTTTGTAGCTTTGGATATTGCCATAAAGGCTCAATACCAAGTTTCTTTAAGCTATTGGCATATAGCGATATAGTGCTATCGATTGAAAGTAGTTTATCACCTTTAACAATGGCTATTCGTGTGGATCTTTTCTTATTGTAACCAACCCGTTTCTTAGCTTTAACGATCAATCTTAGCAGAATCGAAGCCAGCTTTCCATGCAGGTCAATTACGATATCGTATTTTTCTTTGCGCATAGCTTTATGAAAGGCAAGCGATTGACTATAGGCAATAGGGGTTACCGGAGGATCGAACATTTGCAGTAACTCTGTATAGCCAGGTTTACAGATATAGTGGATATCTGCATGCGGATAAACACGTTGCAGAATGGCGCAAATCGGTTGGGTGAGGATGATATCACCCAACGAACTAAGCCTGATAACAAGGATTTTCATGGAATTGGGTGCTTGTTACTTGCCTGCTTGCGTAGAGCTGACATTAACGATAATCTCTGCAACTTTGTTCATCACTTCGGGCACCATATTTAAAGCCTTACCTCCAGCCATGGCAGAATCGGGACGTCCACCGCCCTTGCCATCCAACAGAGAGGCAAGTTCACCAACGATCTTACCTGCATGGTATTTAGGCAGTAAATCAGCACTGACCACACAGATGATATTTAGCTTATCTTCACAGATATTGAATATGGCGGCAATGGTTCCGACAAGTTTGCCTTTTAGGGCATCACTAATCTGTTTCAATTCATCCATACTCTTTAAGGCGGTCTGGCTACTTATTAGTTTGAAATATGGCAAGTTAACTGCTTTGGCGATAAGCTGATCTATCAAAGCGTTGCCAGAATCAGCTTGCATGCTTTTTATCTGAGCTTCCAGAGCCGATACTTGCGTAAACATTGCATCCAGCTTTATCTCCAGCATGGGGACGGGGCTATGGAGTTTGGCTGCAATGCGGGACTGAGCCTCTTGAAGTGTTTCCACCCAAGCCAAAGCAGCATTTCCGGTAATGGCTTCGATGCGTCTGATACCTGCTGCAGTAGAGCTTTCGGTGATAATTTTGAACAATCCCAGCTCGCCTGTGGCTTGTACATGTGTGCCGCCGCAAAGTTCTTTGGAAAAGCCTTCCACGCTTACAACGCGCACTTCTTCGCTGTATTTTTCGCCAAACAGGGCAATTGCACCTTCGCTCTTAGCGCTTTCGATGCTTTGGATGGTGGTGCTTACAGTTCTGTTTTCCAAAATTGCGCTATTTACTGCCTGCTCGATATGCTTTATTTCTTCGCTGGTAACTGCGCTTACATGGGTGAAATCGAAGCGGAAATGATCATCAGCCACCAATGACCCTTTTTGTTGCACATGGCTGCCCAATTCACCCCTTAAGGCTTTGTGCAGCAGATGAGTAGCAGTATGATTACGGGAAATACTCTTACGGTGCAGCACGTCTATTTCGGCATAAACTGGTTTATTATTGATCGCTCCGCGGGAAATATTTCCATAATGGATGATGCCATCTTCCAGTTTACGGGTATCATGCACGATTAGCTCGAAATCTTCGTTCCAGATCACACCTGTATCGGCAACTTGACCACCCGATTCGGCATAAAATGGTGTTTTTGCCAGTTGCACCAGGATGTTTTGTTCATTATCGATACTGTAGCGCTGAATAATGGTTTTTATCGTAGTTTCTCTATAGCCCACAAACTCTGTTGGGGTTGGTTTAGAAAGCTCTATCCAGTCTCCTTCATAGTTTTGCAAAGCAAATTTACTGGCATTACGCGCTCGGTTGCGTTGAGCTTCCATCTCGCCAGTAAAACCTTGCAGATCAATCTCTAAGCATTTTTCTTCGGCTAAGATCATAGTTAAATCCAAGGGAAAACCAAAGGTGTCATACAGCGTGAACGCTTCACTACCGGAAATGGTGTTGCCAACAGTGCGTTTCACGATCTCGTTAAATTTCTCTAATCCAGTGTCCAATGTTTTATTAAAGCGCTCTTCCTCAGATTTAATTACCATCTTGAGGAAATCTTCTTTGCCGTTAAGTTCTGTGAAATGATGCCCCATTACAGAGATAACCGTATCCACCAATAAATGCAGGAAAGGCTCGGCAAAGCCAAGCAATCTTCCGTGACGTGCAGCCCGCCGTAAAATGCGACGTAACACATAGCCGCGGCCTTCATTAGATGGGAAACCACCATCGGCAAGGGCAAAACATAAACAACGCACATGATCGGCAATTACCCGGTGTGAAGTGCCATTTTCAGGATCGTAAGGGACTTTGGATAGCTCTACCAGTTTCTCTATAATCGGCATAAACAGGTCGGTTTCATAGTTGCTGTGCTTATTCTGCAGCACTTGAGTGATGCGTTCCAAACCTGCTCCGGTATCCACGAATTTATGTTTAAGGGGCTTAAGCTCTCGGTTTTCCTCGCGATTGTACTGGATAAAAACGAGATTCCACAGCTCGATATAACGGGCACAATCTCCATTAACCTTACAAACATGGCCTGCTACTCCTTTTTTGTCGCATGCTGAGGCACCGCGATCGATATGAATTTCGGAGCAAGGTCCGCAAGGGCCGCTTTCGCCCATTTCCCAAAAGTTGTCTTTGTCTCCGTGAAAGCTGATATGTGCATGTTCTATATCGGTTTTGCTTTTCCAGAGTTCATGAGCTTCAGTATCGCTATCGTGCACAGTGGCATAGAGTAATTCTTTGGGCAGCTTCCAGGTATCGGTTAATAGCTCCCAAGCCCAGGTGATGGCTTCGGTTTTATAGTAATCGCCAAAGCTCCAGTTGCCCAGCATTTCGAAGAAGGTATGATGGTAGCCGTCTTTGCCCACTTCTTCCAGGTCGTTGTGTTTGCCACCGGCTCTTATGCACTTCTGGCTGTTCACTGCACTGAGGATAGTTATCTCTTTATTTCCCAAAAAGATGCCCTTAAATTGGTTCATCCCCGCATTGGCAAATAACAGAGTGGGATCATCACTTGGGATCACAGGAGAGGAATGGACAAAGCTGTGCCCCCGCTCCAAGAAAAAACTTATGAATTGCTGGCGTATATCTTTGCTGCTTAACATTTTATATCCTTTGTATGTATTGTGTTATTGTAAGTGGAAGAGTGGAAAGGTGGAAAAGTGAAACACATTTTGGAGTTATATGCAGTGTGTGAAGATAGAGTAATTCTTTGTACAAGCTCTCTATCTACCAACGTGTTACACCTTTTCACCTGACCCCTGTCACCTGTCACCTGTTTCCTGTCCCCTAACAACCTAATCTTCGAACGAATCGTAATTCTCAATAATCCATTTCTCAGCGCTCCAGGATGCCACCGCACCATCATGGGTAGCGGTTACAACCTGTCGCAGAACCGTGTGGCGGATATCACCTGCTGCATAGATACCGGGAACATTGGTATGCATGTATTCATCGGTGAGCACAAACCCGCCGCTATCAAGCTCGATTCGCGATTCCAGCAGTTCATTATTGGGTAGGATTCCCACATAGATAAAGATTCCATCTACAGAAATTAGAGAAACTTCGTTAGTCTTACGGTTAAATATTTCCAACTCCTTCACTCTGCTTTCGCCCCTTATCTCTTGCACCACGCTATCCCAAACAAATTCCATCTTGGGGTTTTTGAAGGCACGATCCTGTATAATCTTGGCTGCACGTAAGGAATCACGACGGTGAATCACATACACTTTTTTAGCAAATCTGGTTAAAAACAAGCCCTCTTCGATGGCAGAATCGCCACCACCTACCACGGCAACTACTTTATCACGATACAAAGCGCCATCGCAGGTGGCACAGTAGGATACTCCACGCCCGATTAAAGGCTCTTCTCCAGGTACATTCAGCAGACGTGGATGCGCACCGGTGCAAATTATTATAGATTTCGCCCGATAAGTTTTTCCAGGGGTTTGGATAATCTTGCATAAACCTTCAAGCCCAATAGCCGAAACCTCTTCATCAATAAAAATGGTTCCATAACGCTCTGCCTGTCTGCGCATCTTGTCCGTTAAATCAAAGCCTGATAGAGGTTCTTCAAAACCGGGGTAGTTTTCCACTTCGTCAGTAACGTTGATTTGTCCACCGATCATCGCTTTTTCGAAGATAGCTGTTTTTAAGCCACCACGAGCACTGTAAATTGCTGCGCTAAGCCCCGCGGGCCCTGCACCGATAATAATAATGTCGTATCGCATAATATATCCTTTTGAGGTAGTTGAGTTTAGAATTAAGATATCGCCAATTGATACCATTTCACTTAAATCATTTTTCACCTCATTTTAAAGGCGTTGATACGTCAAGCGAAAAAGGGATGCAGCCATTTTGGTTGCTTATGTTTGACGAAAAAGTGATTTTCGATTGACAGAAAGCAGGCTGCTTAACAACATGCTTAATTGCATTATGCGATAATTACAGAATATTATTTGAGAGCAGCTAAATGAATATAAGTGCTATGATTACAGAGCTTACTTGGTTACGCGAAGACGTAATCGGCAGAAACATGTTGTTCAAAACGCCTTTTGGCGATAAACCGCTGGTATATGCCGATTATACGGCCAGCGGACGTGGGCTTAATTCCATCGAGAATTATATCCAGCGCATCCTGCAGTATTATGCTAACACCCATACCGAAGACGATTTTACAGGTAAAACCATGACAACCTTGCTGCACGAAGCGGAAAAGATCATTAAAAATGCTGTTAATGCCGGGCAAAAGGGTAAGATAATTTTCACCGAATCCGGAACCACAGGCGGGATAACCAAGCTTCAGCAAATCTTGGGTGTGTATTGGCCTCCGGCAACCAGGGAAAGGGTAAATGGATTCCTTAAAAGCTGTCTGGATCGCAATCCCGACCGCGAATTATGCAATCTTGCTCTGCATAACTTCATTCACGACAATAAACCCATGGTATTTGTGGGTCCCTACGAACATCATTCCAATGAATTGATGTGGCGCCAGACGCTGTGCGATATTGTGAGATCGGAAGAGCGTCG
>JAVEUB010000272.1:0-3924 GCA_034005785.1 Cloacimonas sp. (SeqCode)
TATGATGTGAAGATAAAACTGAATGGCACGGATGTGGAATCTGGAGTGGTTGCCACTGATACACTTGATGTAAGCAAGCCCATAACCACACGCTATGCCTATCTGCTTCCAGCAAGTGCCTGGGTAGAGGGACAAAACATGATAGAGCTTAAAATCCCCAATCCCAGCCCAGAAACCCAAACTGCAAGTTTCAGTCTGCAAGTATTTACTAACCGTAACAGGCTGGCTGATGCAATTCCTCTGGAAACAATTACGCTAAATAGTGATACAAGCTGGCGGGTTGTGCAGATAAATCCTGAAACCAAAGAAGAAAGCACATCCGCAGCAATATTGGCCAGTAATTTTGGCATTGGCATCGATAAAATTGATGGCATGGAAAACACTGCTGCCAAGCCCATTTGGCTTACGGAAGAGGCACCCGTGCCAACAGCGATCTTTGAAGTGGACTTCAATATTGATACCGAATTCCGCGAGGGTCTGATTGATTTCGTAGCCCCGGAAAATGTATCCATTTTCCTTAATGGCAAAGAAATCGCTACTGCCCGTGATATGGATTACGACCCTGAACCTTTCCAAGTATATTCCCTGCAATTGGTAATTGATAAAGCGAATGTTACTATAGGCAAAAATACGCTGCGATTTGTGGTGAGTAACAGCTCCCCCTACCGTGGATTATTGGCCTCTGTAAAAATCGTTAAAACTGGCAAGGAGGAAGTCCGATGAAAAAGACGCTCATAATTATCATTGCCTTGGGGCTGGCTGGAGGAATACTCTTTGCCCAAGCAGCTCCGGTAAATACGCCTCCCAATACTACAAAACCAACCGTTTCCGGATTTCAAGGGGTAGGCCAGTATGTAGAAAAAGAAGTACTTATCATTGAGTTTAAGTCGATGATTCCAGCAACCGATGTGTTTCAAGACAAATCCGACACATATCAGCATGCTGGTAGATACGATTTTCATTTCACCTTGGAATCTCTTAAGGAAAAAAGCGATATCTTACTAAATAAATGGCTGAAGGAGTCAAAATGAAAGCAAAACATATCTTCCTCGTCGCAAACACCCTGTTCATGAGTCTTGGTTCTTTATTTGCACAAGCAGCGGTACAACCACCTACAGAAGCTGCAGCTGTTGCTGCCCCAGAGGGAATGAGCATATTCAAGGTTTTTGTCGATAGCGGAACATGGGCATATCCCATTCTCTTGGTTTTTGTTATTGGTATTGCGTACGCTGTAGCCCGTTGGAATCAGCTCTATCGCAAAGAAAAAATTGATGCACCCAAGTTTTACCTGAAACTGCGTAATTATATCCGCAATGACCAACTTGATGAAGCTGCCAAGATCTCAGATAGCTACAAAGGCACCACAATGGGCTTCATTTTTTGGAGTGCGCTAATGATCTTCAAAGAAGCCAAGAAGAGCGGTAAAAAGGGTAATGAACTTCGCCAAAGCGTACAGAACTCGCTGGATGAGGCTATTCTGCAAAAGGTGCACAAACTTGACGGTGGACTGTTCTGGTTTGATACATTAGCCCAGGTTGCCACCTATCTTGGTCTGCTGGGAACTATTTGGGGATTGTTACTCGCTTTTGCCGGATTAGCAAAGCTTACAGGAGCAGCACAGCAACAAGCACTTACCGTTGGTATTCAAAAAGCTATCGGTACCACAGCTCTTGGTTTGTTAGCCGCTATTCCACTTAGTGTTATTAAGGGATGGCTCTTCGGCCGTGCCACTAATTTGATCGCTGATATCGATGAATTCAGTGCGAAACTGATTAATACTCTAAACAACGCAATAAAGGACTAAGCCATGGCTCGATTTAAGCCTTCCGATGTGCGTCAACAAAAAAGCCAAACTGCGCCCCAGGAACCAAACTTGGTGCCGATTATGAACCTGTTTCTCACCATTATCCCCTTTATGCTGATGATGGTGGTTGTTTCGCAGGTGGCTCTTGTTGCGCTCAATTTCTCGCAAGGGGAAGGCGGTGGTGGTGGCTCAGGAGCTGGCGGTGGCGGAAAAACCGATACTGAAAAGGTAGAAATTCATATCATGGGAAAAGGGTTTGAAAAAACCAATCAGTTCCTTGGTATGGAAATACGTGAAGGTAGTTTGGAAAAAGCCCGCATTCCTGCCGTTAATGAGATTTACGATTATGTCGCCTTAGATAATGCGATTAAAGGTATTCGAGCCAGTAAGGCAGACTTAGTCGATATCACCGTCCTCGTTCATCCGGATGTTCTGTATGGAGACTTGATCAGAACTATTGATCTGTGTAAAACGAATGGATTCTCCCAGGTTCATTACACCGCACCTAAAGTGCAGTATTACGATTAAAGGAGTTGATAATGCAGAATTATGATTCACCAGACGGCTCCGGTAAGCCTGCACGTCGTGTACGCAGGAAGTATGAAGAGGGTAAAAGCCTTTCAATTACTTCATTATTGGATGTACTTACAATTATCCTCGTCTTTCTGATAAAAAATGTCTCTACAGAATCTGCACGAATTTCTGCAGAAGCAGGTTTGAACTATCCCTCATCAATAACAAACGACAAACTTCTGGAAAAGTCTGGTGCTACACCTGTGAAGATTTTCCCAGACAAGGTGTTAGTAGGAGTTGATGGATTGAACTTTGGGAATCCCAAAGATTTATTGGAAAATGCTCAGAAACGTATTGATATTAGCAAGTATCTTCAGCTTGAAGCTAATGATATTTTTAAAACAGAGGGTCATGAAGCTTGCCTTGTGGTTCAAGCCGATAGCGCCATCCCCTGTGGTTACGTTACTGAAATAGTGCGGATTGGCACAGATGCTGGCTTTACCTATATTTATTTTGCTACGCTGGCAGATCCTGATTGGCTAAAGAATACCAGCCTAAGTTCCACACAGTAGAAGGAGGTATTATGGCAAAACTATTAAACTTAAACCTGAACTATAAAGGTAAACCCTTGGATTTCGTGCGTCAAGGCAAGGACTTCAAAAATAAGTTCTTTATAGGCAAGGACAAATTCCTCTACTGGCAAATTCTGGACAATAATTTTCCAGATAAGCACTTATTTATTACCGAGAAAGGAGATAAGTTCTTTATGCAATTATCTCCCGGAGCAAAGCTGAGCTGCAATAAAGATGGTACCCCTGTGGATAGTGGATACCTATCTCAAAACAACATCCTGCAAGGAACAGAGTTGCTGCTGCGCCCAGATATGACTGGGTCTGTTGCAATTGCTCCAGATTGGGAGATAAGTTATGAATTCAAGGAACCCTGGGTACCGAAACTTACCCCTGAAGAACAGCAAATAGCCGTTCAATATGCGCGGTATTCTGAACCCACCGCAATGGAACGTTTCAACCGTAATTTCCTTCTGCTGTTTTTGTTTCTTACCATCGTGTTCATCATTATCTTTGATCTTACCTTCAAACAACAGATTAGTTACGATGCCACCCTGGAGCAGAAACTTACTACTTTGAAAACTGCAGAAAGGGTTCTTCCCGAAGCTTTGGATCTACCCACAGCAAACGATTCTTACGCTGATGCAGGAAAAACCCCTGCACCGGAAGCAGCAACTCAAGCCGCTACTGCAACGACAACAGGAACTGGAACTGGTACGGGAGTATCACAATCTGCCGGAGCTATTTTTGGCTTAGGAAGTTTTGATCCCAACGCTACCTCTTCTGCGCCAACAATCAGAGCGGTCACAACTTCTGAAGGCTTTGTTGCAGCACGTCCAGGGCGTGGTGGTGGTGGCGGTGGCTCAGGTCCCGGCAGTGGCGGAGGCTCTGGTCCCGGAGCCGGTTATTCAACTTCTTTTGATCCCAATGCCGGAAGAACTTTTGGTAGTGATATCGGTAATGTTGCCACAAATGCCCCCCGTTTAGCCGGATCGAATGTCCGCCCAGACGTAGGAACGATTGTTAAAGCAAGTGGCG
>JAVEUB010000273.1:0-3864 GCA_034005785.1 Cloacimonas sp. (SeqCode)
ACTCCGACCCTGATTACTCTGGGAGGTCTCGGCACCATAATACTCAGTCTTTCCTTTCCGGCATCGTTCAGGTAGGCAGACAGGGCAGTCAGCGCTCTCAGCTCAAGTTTCGACTTAAAGGCATCGATTTCCGCACCTGTGAGCAGTTCGGTAGCCGATTGGTCTAATCCCACAGTCTTAACTATTCCCTCGCCCAAAGTCTTTAAATTGAGGAACTCGCAGGTGGAATGGAGCATGTAAAAGCAATAGGCAAAACGAAAAGCGATGTAGAGAGGATCATCATCGCTCATACTTGGATTACAAGCAGAGCCGTAGTATCTACTTAACACCACTCCTTTGATGGTCTCCAGAACCAGACCACGATGCCCTTTGAATATCGGATTAGCTTCCAATTCTGCAGGCAGATTCAAAACAGAGAGCATATCCAGAATAGAAACTGGTAGAGCAGTAGGCATCAGCCTTTCCTCATCAGTTCGGATAGTTCAATAGCTCTGCGCCCGACCTGTTTAGCCCACTTGGATACGAGCATGCCATTTGCAGCTCTCTCGAAGGCACCAGAGCCAATGAATGACAGGGTGTTTTTGAAACCCATCAAACCAGTAATGCCGAGATTGAAGCACATGTTCAAAAGCACGGATTTGCGGATATCATTCAATCTTAAATAAACAAGTGGAAGATGCTCAAGAAGTTCGATTTCGCAGTGCAGAATGTCGTTCTCTAACAGGACAATAGCTTCTTGCTGTGAGATCCCATTTGCATCCGTCATTCCAAACTTGATTTGGAATTCATTCCTCACGATAGTCTGCTTACCGGCAGTACAGCGATATGGCTTTAGCTCATGCCTTCATGTCTAACCAGTTGTTCTTTGATGCGTTCCAGTAGCGTGGCTTCCATCGTATCTCCTTGCGAGTAGTATAGGAACTCTATCCAGCGCAAAGAAGCCATGACCCTATATTAACACAAATACGGATGCATAAGAATGCGACAGAAAAATGAAAAATACCAAGAGATTCTGGTTGACAGAAATACGACTTCTAAAATAGATGTCGAACACAGAAAGATCATTGCTGGTAGTCGATAAGGATTTTTTTTATAGTCTTTGATCTGATTGTTTTCGAAATTTTTTAACAGGTGGACGATGCATCGAATCATACGAAAGTTATATATGCATAGTAATAAAGATGATCCGAATCTGAGCGAAGCATTCCTGCGCACAGAAGAAGAGCACTTAAACAAGCCAACCGTCGATGTGGTCTGTGCAAATTCCGATCATGATGATCCAATATGGATTTTTTGATGATAAGAATGTACATATTCAATGTGAGAGAAATTAGGATGAAATATATACAGCGGCTATTGACTCAGCACTCAAGTGTGGATTGTTTCTATGTTTCTTAATAGCATCAGGTCGATAATAGCCGTGTTGAAGCTACTTAAAAGAAGATTGCTTGTTCAATTGTTATTATGTGCGATATTGAGTAGCATGCCTTATTTGATTAGTTTTTTCTTGCCTCTCGTATCTCAAAAAGCAATCAATCTGGTCATATATCAAAATACCTTACCGATATCATACATGTACATAATGATATCATTATATTTACTCTCGATTGCTTTTCAAGCTGCAGGGGGCCTGCTTACACCTAAATACTCTATTCAAAATGATTTATATTGCCGTACGCAAGTAATGGAGAAGGCTTTAAGTGTCAATTATCGCCATTTTAAGGAGAATGGATCAGGTTATTATACGAAAATCTTTACGGATGATGTAAGCGCTAGTCTACAAGTATTACAAGGGAATATTATCGGTAACACTTTTTCCCTCATAAGGGTGTTGCCCATTTTTTACTTGATTTATACTTGGGATAAACCCATTTTTCTTGTTTTTACCATTGCGGCAGTATTCATAATTTTGTATCAGTTTGTAATTACAAAGATATATCAAAGACATTACGGTGCCGTAAACGAGTATGCGGCAAGAATATACAGTTTCGTAAACGAGACGTTTTCCAATATTTTGGCTATTATCACATTCAATTACCAAGCCTTGCGGTTACTTTCATTTAGTAAACATCTTGATGGCTATGCAAAGGAGAGCAAAACTCTTGCCGTGAAACAAAATGTATATGGGATTTTGTTCTTGGAATTGCCTTTATCTTTGGCGACCTTGTTTATTTTCTGTTACTCTATTTACAATGTTTTCCACGGTAGAATGGAATTGGGAAGATACTTTGCTATAGTTAGTTATTTCTCGATGATTCGAGGCCCTCTTGAATCTTTACAGTATCTTACTGAGATTATAGCATCCAGCGGGGTCCATGCCAAAAGGGTTGTTGATTTCTTGCAGCTTGCAGACGCCGAGAATTATCAGCAGACAACTAAGTCAAATTCAATAACTTGGGAAATCGAGAATCTGCATAAGAATCATGACACGACCGAAATCCTATGCGGTATAACATTTGTAGTTAAGAAAGGTGAAGTAGCGAGTGTGGTTGGCATCTCAGGAGAGGGTAAAACAAGCTTGATGAACGTAATAACAGGCTTGGATAAACAATATAATGGGAAGGCGTTGTTTAATGGTATATCTCTTGAAACATTTAGCTTTAATGATGTTATAAAGCAAATTGAGTATTGTCCGCAGCAGTGCGAAATATTCAATGGAAGTCTAAAAGATAACGTCGTGCTAGGACGTGAATCTAATGATGAATTGTATAATAGAGTTATAGAATTAGTTGAACTTGGTTCAATTAGTGATCGCGACCTCGGCTATTCAGGAGAGTTTATTTCAGGAGGGGAAAAAGCAAGGCTTTCAATAGGTAGATTTATATATGGTTTAGCTTCTAAAGACTTCTTTATCCTTGATGAACCCTTACTATCTGTAGATAATAGGTTAAAGCAAAGGCTATTGAATGTTGTAAAAAATGAAATCCAGGGCAAAACAGGTATTGTTATTTCTCATGACTTGACGATTGTCAATACTCTATGTAATAAAATCATTATCATCGAAGATGGCCAAGTTAAAGCTATGGGTTCACATAAAGATGTAATTACTCAAAGCAACCTCTATCGCGAGCTTATTACGCTACAACATGACCAATCAGAGTAAATAATCTCATTTAAATCATATAGGAGGCGATTGTGTTGAAACAATCAAAGTACAACATTGTGACTGAATATGAAGGATACTCACTTTTGTACAATACAAAAACTGGATCCTTTGCTAGCGTATCCGATGTGAGCCACGAAGCTATTATAAATGCTTTAAATGATCCTAATGGAGAGGTTGAAGACAGAATCAAAACAGGATTACTTGAGGGTGGATTTATTTGCCCTGCAGAATTGGATGAATTTGAAGAGATTAAGGCTTTCTCATTGCAGAGGCTTAATAACAAGAGTGAATTACATTTAACTTTGTTTCCGACAGAAGCTTGCAACTTTAGATGTCCTTACTGCTTTATCTATAATAAAAGAGGCATCAGTATGAAAAGTGAAGTTTACAATTCTATTCTTCAGCTAATCAAGAAACATGCAACCTCTGATCACCTTGTACACATCTCGTGGTTTGGAGGTGAGCCAACTTTGGAAAAAGTTAATATTATTAAATTTTGTCATGCTGTGAACAAACTCGTAGAAGAAAACAATCTTCGCCCTGTTATCTATGATATGGTAACCAATGGCTATTTGATGTCATCCGATAATTTCCAAGAATATTATAATGTGGGCATTAGGCATTTTCAAATTACTTTAGATGGTTATGATGAAGACCATGACACAACAAGATGTTTACGAGATGGAACAGGAACATTTAAAGTTATATGGGAAAACATGATATCGTTGAAAGAACTTAAGGGTGACTTTGAAGTCTAT
>JAVEUB010000274.1:0-3885 GCA_034005785.1 Cloacimonas sp. (SeqCode)
GACCCACGACCGGGATGCCGATCATGGACTTATAGGCACCAATGGTGGCAGAGAAGGTATCCACATAGCCTTGAGCTATGGCTGAAGCTTTCCAGAGCTTAAAGCCACGCTCGGAGTCCTTGTCCTGGGCTGCGGCAAGATCACCGAAGATCTTGGAGACACCACTGGCTACCTGAAGATGGTGATTGGTTCTTAGTGTATTCAGGGTATCCTGCTTCTGCCGTTCGATCTCGACTTCGGTCATGCCTGCGGATAACAGCTTCTCTTTCATCTTCTCATAGTACTTATCCACTTCCAGAAGCTGCTTGCGGTATGTATCACCTATGTTATCTAAGTCACGTGAATAGAACTCGTCCCGGATATCCTGCATCTCCTGCAGCTTGGCTTTCTCTTCATCCTGACGTTCCTGAAGCAGTTTGATATGCCGGGCATTAACTTCGGCTATCTGAGCCTGGATAAGCTGCTGCTCCTGCTCCGGCAGGTTCTGCAGAGCCCAGGCATAATACTCCTCCATACTGGCCTTGAGAGCATCATAAGAGGAAGTACCGAGGTTTTCAAGGTTGGAGAAGTAGTCGATCTCGGCCTTGTAACGGGACTGGACAGCATCTTTCTCTTTGGTGGCAAGCTCACTATTCTGCTCAGTCTTCCAGGCATCGAGGTTCTCGATAGCCTGACGTTCGGCTTCACTGCCATCCTGAGTAAACTCTCTGATAAGAGCAAGCCGTCTCTGGTACTCGGTTTCGATACGATCAGTCTCAGTCTGACGCAGCCGGGCTAACTCTTCCATTAGGCGTAAGGCTTCCCTGCGTCTGGCTTCGGCTTCCGAGGCAGCAGGGTTGGGAGCAGGACTTGCTAAACCACCGCCAGAACCACCTCCGGAATTAAAGGATAAATCAGGAGCGTCCAACATGGCCTGGCGATAAGCTCCTCCAATCTGCTGCAGATCGTTCTTGGCGGCTTGTAGCTGTCCGGTTAAGGCCCCGAACTGGTTCAGGCGTCTCTCAAGCTTAAGCCACTCACCATCATTACCAAAGTAGGAAGCAGGATTGAAACCCATCGCATTACGATCACTGGTCAGGAACTCCCAGTCCACCGAGTTCATGAGCTGCTGTCTGCGAGCCCGGACCTTATCTACCTCTTCTTGTTGAGAGTCAATCTCGATCTGCAGTTCTGCCACTCTTCTGATCTGAGCATTGTACTTCTCACCATAGATTTCTGCTATCTTCTTTTGCACCAGAGCATCGGAGGCATTACGCAAGGCAGTAGCCAGGTTATTGTAGGCTGCCGTCTCCAGATTGATATTGCCCAGATAGTCAGAGTAGTTGTCATTCAAGGACTTGATGATGTTCTTCATCTCCTTCTTATCTGCAGAAGTGAGTGAGGTGGCTGATCTAAGCTCAAGCAAGCGATTAGCCAAGAGACTGAATCTCTCAGCTTCGACTGAGACCTGCTTCTCCGCATCTTTGATCTCGTCTTTCATGCTTCTCTGGGCAGTTGTAACCTCATCAGTCTTCATGGAAGCCGCAGCCAGACCAAAGCCCAAAGCAGACAAGGCACCCACAGCTATACCGATGATCCCTGCTACCGGGTTCATGGCTACCTGCAGAGCATGATAAGCAGCTGTGAGAGCGGTTACCGCAGTGGTGACAGTGCCTATAACCGGTATAGCAATAATGATACCCGCTACGAAGCCTTTCATGACGGGAGAAAGGCTGTTATAGGCATCCATGAGCAGCTTCAAACCCTTGAGCAGGGGATTGATCAGAGTGGTCAGCATATCGCCTACTGTCTCCTGGATATCTCCCCAGGCATTGGCATTCTGCAGCCTCAGATCAGCCAGGGCCATAGCAGTCCCGCCATAGTCCTCACCGAGCTTTTCGACCAGATAGGATACTCCTTCTGTCTTCAAACGGGTATCATCTAACTCAATGCCATACCTGCCAAGCATCTCGGTATGTCCATTAAGTGCCCGACCCATGAGATCAAAGGCAGACTCCACAGACATCCCGGTAGCTTTATTGGCTTCGGTAAAGTCTAACAGCACTGGCACAAGTTGTTGAATCTCATACTTATTGAGTTTGAAGGTCTGGGAGAGCTTGGACATCAAAGACAGCAGCTTGTCATCTTCAAAGTTGGTGACCTGCTGCATAGAGGAAGCGAAGTTACCCATCTCACCAGCAGCATCGCCGAACGCTATGGAAGCCAGAGTCATAGCCTGTCTTTGACCCAGGGAGGCATCAAGCAGACTGTTCATTGATCTGACCAGACCACCCACCACTTGAAGGACTCCATCGACTGCGATCTTCACGTCACGAATGGTAGCCAGAGCCTGTTCTGCAGTAATCTTGACCGCAGCAGGTTTCTCCACAGCAGACTGAGCGGACTCCGCCTCCTGCTTGACTTCGGCAAGCTTAAGACTGGCATCATTGGTGACGAGGACGAGTTTAAAGGTTAGGTCTGGCATAATTTTGTTGACTCAATACACTCTTTTACTTCATTGTCCGCTAAATATTATATCCGAGGTGGTTATGTTTGATATACACATGGAACTGGGGTTATGCTATCGTATCGTCAACAGCAAGGGTGAGATTTGGGAATTCAGATTTGTTGGAACCGATGAGAGAGGTTTTCAACGAGGTAAAATGCTTGCTACAGGAGAAGTTAAAGATCTCACAGATGCATTTCGTCCAGATGTGATTAGCTTTGACGAGATTAATTGTCCGAACTAAAAACATAATTGCGAATTAGCAACTCAGTTTCAGTCTGGAACGCTCCAGAGACCGAGTACTGCGTTTCGACTTCATCGATTATGCAGCCTTTGTAAAGCTGCCGGATGTAAGGATCGTTGTTGTAGGATAGCAGGAACTTACCCTTGATCTGTTTCAAAGCTTCGGCCAGCTCTTCATGCTGGTTGAAAGCGTCTGCGTCTTCTCGTTCGTAGATGTGCTCCTTGGTATAATAGGGAGGGTCCAGATAGAAGAAGGTGTGGGGTTGGTCGAACCGGGCTACAATCTTCTCCCAGGGCTGCTTCTCGATGATCACATGCCGGAGGCGTTCAGATGCGTCTTTGACTTTATTCAGATTGCGGAGGGGCATGTATTTGTAGCCTTGATTAACGCAGAAGTTCTTGGATCGTGAGCCATAACTGCAAGCGAGGTTGTAGTAGAACTTGATCGCTCTCTCCAACTCGGTTCTAGGCTCATGCTTCATGAAGTTATCGAACATCTCTCTGGCAATGAGGTAGCAGTTAAGCTCAGTGACAAAGGCTTCCGGGTGGTTCTTGATATACTTCCAGAAGTTGACCAGATCACCATTGATGTCGTTATAGACCTCAGTATAGCGGCTCTTCTTGGATAACTGCCAGTCTTCCTTGTTGGCACTCTTCCCGAATAGTATCCAGGCAGCACCGCCAAAGACTTCACAGTAAATGTCATGCTTGGGGATGAGCGGTAATATCTTCTTGCGGAGGATGCGCTTACCGCCTACCCAGGAGATGATGCTGTTCATTGAACCTCCAGCGGGAAGTTAGCGATGATCACTTCATTGAACTCGGACTTGCCTTCCTTGCGGTTGATGCCCTTGGTTCGAGTGACATGCTTGATATCAAAGCCCTTGTATAGCTTCAGCACTTCAGGGTTGTCATCATAACTCAGTATGAATCGTCCCTTGATGCCCTTCAGCATCTTGCAGAGATCTTCATGGCTGAACTGCTTGCTGTTATCGTAAGTGTATCCGAGCATGTAAGGTGGATCGCAATAGAAGAAGTTGGATTTGGTATCGTACTTTTCAATCACTTTCTCATAGGATAGGTTCTCGATGATTACCATGTCCAGACGCTTGTGCAGTTCCTTGATGCGTTCCAGGCGGTTATACATACTGGAGGTG
>JAVEUB010000275.1:0-3881 GCA_034005785.1 Cloacimonas sp. (SeqCode)
CCTTCGTGGTTCTGGTAAAAATAGAAGTTTGCGCTGCCAGGAGCTTTACGCATGTCGATCACCATAGGCCCAAAGAATCTGGCAACCGGCTCTGTAATGCCGGCTTCGTGGTTATCAGGAAAAACAGGAATATCTAAGTTTAGCATTTCACCAATATCTCGGGCAAAGTTGCCGGCTGCATTAACAACTTTCCCGGTGCTGTAGCTGCCTTTATTGGTAACAACAGTGCTCACCTTGCCACTGAGGGTGGTAAAACCTGTTACACGCTCACCGAAGCAGAAATCAACCCCAGCCTGCAAGGCATGAAAATAATAAGCTGAATTAACCATTAGGGGAGAACAGGAGCCATCTTCCGGCGAAAAAGTAGAGCCTATCAAGCCGTCCATCAGGATACCAGGAACAATTTCGTTGTATTCTTGGGGAGATAGCCATTTTATGTTTAATCCATAAGATAGCTGAACCTTCATCAGATTTTGCAAAGCTGTGGCGTCTTGTTCGCGATAAGCAGGATAGCTGTAGCCATTGCTCATCCAACCTATATCATCGCCCATTTCTTCATGCCAAGTACGCAAGATTTCGATGGAACGAAAACATACGCTTATCTTGCCAAAATCGGAATGAGTGGCTCGTATCCCACCGATGGCTTTTTTGTTATTCTCTTGTCCGGGGCCATGCTCAGGATCAATTACCAATACGGAGTTTCCGCTCTTAGCCAGATTATATGCGGTGGGTAAGCCAATAGAGCCAGCTCCGATTACGATTACATCATATACTTTATTCATTTTATGCTCCCATCGGGGAATTTATCCAGAGGAATTTCGATAAACAACGGTCGTTTAGTATTGGGCACTACGTCTGTGGTTGGAATGCCTTCTTCACGCAATAGGCTTTTGATCATCACTTCGCATGTTTTGGCTCCGCAAGGTCCCATTCCGGCTCTGGTGATGGCTTTTATCTGGTTCAAATCGCTAATACCTTTGCGGATCAAACCACGCACCTGCCCTACACTAACCCGTTCACACAGGCAAATCATCGCTTCATCAGCCAATCGTTCAGGGATGATGGTGTCCCAAACAGGAGCGCTTATTGCCGCGTCCTGAATGCGGATACCGGCAATCTGTTTAGCGAGCTGGCGGGGCACACAAAAACGGATAATCTGGCTGTGGATTTTGGGGTAATTTTGCACAGCGGTAACTTCAAAGCTGCCCAGTTCCTTGGCTTCAATATCTGTGAGTGGTAGTTTGTCACCCACGGCAATAGGCATGTTGCTAACTTCGTAAACAACGCTAACGGTAGGGTTTTCGGCGTTCTTGCGGTAATCTACCAACGTTATCGCCAAACCGGGGCAAATTAGCAAACACTTGCCACAGCCAATACAACTGCCATTATACAGCGGAACTGCCATCAGGCTGCCGTCTTCGGTGTGGATAGAATTTGTAGGGCACACGGTGGTGCAAGGATTGCAGGGGATTTCCTGAAGGCAGTGAATGATGGGAAAAACGCCTTCTTCGGCAGGATTGTTCTGATATCCTTTGATGATTCCTGGATGTGCTTTCAAGGCTTCGGCTTTGGCATACCACTCTGGGGGAATTCCGGTGTCCTCAGCGGAAGGGTCTGCAAGCGTCCCCGCTTGCAGTGGCGACGAGGACGTCACCATGCCTTTCCTGCCGGGAGACAGGAACTCCCTCTCCAGAGCAGTGGCGATTTTTAAGCCGGCAATTTTGCCATTGAACATGGCGGAGCTGGCTTCTGCAATTTCTAAAGCGTCTCCGGCAGAATCTACCGGTAAGCCCGCTGCTTCGGCTTCTATGGTGAATTCGCTAAGCGAATCCAGACCCACTGCAATAAGGATAGTGTCGCAACTAAAGGTTTTCTCTGTCCCTTTAACAGCTTGAAACTTGTCGTCAATAGCTGTTATAGTGATAGATTCCACAGCTTCCTTGCCATTGGCACAGAGGATAGAGTGAGATGTATAGATGGGCACACCAAGGCGTTTCAGCTTATCTGCATGTACTTTATAGCCACCACATGCTGGCATGGCTTCTACCAGCCCCACCACTTCGATTCCGGCCTGCAAAGCATGGTAACCTGCTATTAAGCCAACATTGCCACCGCCGATGATGAATAAACGCTTTGTGGGGCGTACGAGATCGCGGTTTACCAAGGTCTGAAACGCTCCCGCTCCATAGATGCGGGCAAGGTTATTACCGGGAAAGCGCAGGAATTTCTCTCGCGCTCCGGCTGCGTTTAAGATGCGTTTGGGGCTTACTATTTTGTAAACTCCGTCTTTTAAGATGCCTACTTTCTGGTCGCTAAATACAAATACGGCGGTGCTATTCAGCCATACTTCCACCCCCGGAAAGCTGCTAACTTCCTCGGCAAGCAGTTTGCCAATATCATGCCCACGCGTTCCGGCACGGCTATCTTCCTGGGAACCAAAGAACTTATGCGTTTGCAGCACCAGCTTGCCACCGAGTGCGTTTTTATCGTCTATCAGCAAAACCGGGATGTTCTTTTTACCCAGCTCGATAGCTGCGGATAAGCCCGCCGGCCCACCCCCAATGATCAGCACTTCCGTGCTAACCTGCTCAATAGGGGAGAAGCTTTTGGGTTTATCGTCTTCTGGTAATACAGGAAGGCCTTCCACGCTTTGAACAATCATGTTTTCGGCAACTGCGGTCATGCAGGATTTCACTGCTACTCCATTGGCCACCACGCTGCATTTGGCACATTGGCCGTTGGCACAAAATATGCCTTGTGCACCACCGTCTTTATGGTGATGCCCAAAGATCGAAATCCCATTGGCAATAAGCGCGGAAGAGATCATTTCCCCTCTGCGGGCATTAAGCTTGGTGCCATTCCAGTAAAAGCTGATTTCATCCATCTCCGGCACGCTAAGAATGGGATGGGTGGTGATGCGATTGTCATTCACCATGCTGAAAAACTCCTTTATATCGGCTTTGCAACTTGCTAACGCCGTTTGTCATATTTGCGGATTACAAAGTTTGGAGTCTATCTCTTTGTCAAGCGAAATAGCGAGATTCTCCCTTTCTGCATGAATCCTTATACCAAGCCCGTCAGGGCGAAATATCATAGCGAAGGGTTCAAAGAGCAGAACTTTCCTAAATCAATAGCAATGCTATGATGGGAACCTCGCATAGCCCCTTAGGGCGTAATAATATAGCGACGGGTTCGGAGTGCCGAAGGCACTTAAGACCCTCGTCCCGTAACCCCACAAATATAGCCCCTTAGGGCGACACAATCATGCTTTATCCCCCAGGTGTTTACGCAACAACAATTCAAACTCTTCTATCGTTGATGTGTGATGATGATGTTCTTTTTGCTGTTTGATATACTCTATAACCGCAGGTATTTGCGACTTGCTCACCGAAAACGCTGCATAACCATCCTGCCAATGAAAATCCAGTTTACTACGCTCTCTAAACCATTTACTGGAATTGCTTTTTAACTTGGTCATAAACTCCACCAAACTTATTTCCTTTGGTGCCAAACAGAGAATGTGAACATGATCCTCAATTCCCCCGATCTGGATGGGAACACCCTTCAGGTTGGAAATTATACCACCCATGTATCGGTGCATTTCCTCGTCCAACGGCTCTTTCAACCATGTTACCCGGTTGCGGGTGGAAAACACAATGTGCAAAGCTATATGACAATATGAAGCAGGCATATTTCCTCCTTTGAATCAAATATCTTATATCATGGGAATGATGTCAAGGATGAATTGAAGGGGTGCCGCCCTATGGGGCTTTTCGTTCATTTGCAACTTACGAGGGTCTTAAGCTTTGCTACTCGCAAGGCTACGAACCCGTCGCTATATTATAACGCCCTATGGGGCTTTAGGTGATGCTGGGGATTGG
>JAVEUB010000027.1:0-16185 GCA_034005785.1 Cloacimonas sp. (SeqCode)
GAGTGGCAAGAATTGCAGATCATAATCTGCTTCCAGTTTGTTGCCACTGAAATCGCTGGTAGTAGATAGGATATTTAATACATGGGAACGGTAGTTAACCAGCTCTTTGGCAGGCTGATAGCGGTGAATGCGTCCGGTTGTTGAGAGCAGCTTCAGCGGAATTTCTTCGCTACCGGCAAATAGCTTGGCATGGATGTGGTCGGCAGGGATTATCTCGGAAAAATGTATCTCCAGAATAGGGCTAAGCGTGTTTACCGAAGCGCCATTACGGGGATTAGTAAACGAAATAGCAGGTGCCAGCGTATCGGCTTTGGCTTTGCCCCGAATTTTAGCTTCAAGATACTCTGATACATTACCCTTTAAATCCTGTGCACCAAGCAATTGCAATGTGTAATCCGTGCTATCCAAAGCGGCACAGAGGATGCTTAGTTTGCTTCCTTCCAGCAGTTGGTGTGCAATAGCAAGGGGTTGCTTTCCCAATAGCACAACAGCTTTATAGCTTCTTATTGGCTCACTCAGGTTTATCTGCAATTCGCGGTTGCTATTCACGATTACTCTACTGATCTGGGGTTTACTGCTATCAGCGTAAGCCATTTCCATATTAAGATTTGCCAGCTTGCTGCCATCGGACATTCCCTCAAAAAATGGTTCTGTACCATAATCGTAGCGACCATTCAGGTTTTTATCGATGTAACTGCGCAGGATATGAGCCTGCGGATTCAGCGCTTCAATGGCGTATGATTCTCCCCTAATGCGGTCGCTGCGAACCAATAACGAATCCGCTGATAAAAGTGTTAGCTCCAGCGGTAAACCCTTATCGGAAGGCGTTTCGTAACTGATGGAACCGGCTATGCGATACTGGCTTAATTCTCCATTGCGGAATACCAGCGTTTGGTTCTTATCCAAAGGGTTGCCACGTGTATCTTTAAGCCGTGTGCTAAGGGTAATAAAGTAGTTTGTGTTAATTTTTAAAGTTTCATTTAGCTTAATCTTCAGGCTAACGCCATCCAGGCTTACTTTCTTGGCAATTACCGGAGGATAAATATAGATGGAATTTGCCAGTGAGCTTTTATCCATTGGCTTAGAAAATGAAATCTCTACCAGTCCATTTGCTAGGGAACCGTATTCTGCTGGAAAACTGCCTAAAACAGTAGGTTTCTCGGTATCTTGTGGCCCACCAGTTGGATTGCGTTTACTTCCACAACCGCACATAAGCAATAGGGCAATAATAAGGTAGATAATACTATGTAATCTGTTACTGCACATCATTCCCTCTAAAACTATATGTATGTTTCATTAACCTGTCACCTGCCACCTGTAACCTAACCAGATACTTACCCACTATATCGTACTCCACATTGATTCTGTCACTGGCTTTAAGGCTAGAGAGATTGGTTTCGGATAGCGTGTGCCCGATTAGGGCTACAGAAAAATAATCGGAGCGTAGCTCAGCAATAGTAAGGCTTACGCCATTGATAGCTACAGAGCCTTGAGGAACCAGTAAGGCTCTATCGGCATTTATCAGCTCAAACCGCAAGTAGTCCGTTCCTGCTATTTTCTGGTGCGAAATCACCCGTAAATCTCGATCAACATGCCCCTGTAGCCAATGTCCATCCATGCGACCACCAAGTATCATGGCACGTTCAAGATTAAGCATTCTGCCTATCAGCCAGCTTTTAGCTGTGCTTTTATCCAGGGTTTCGTGCATAATCTCTACGCTAAAGCTGGTCTTATCAAAATCCAGAACAGTTAAGCAAATGCCGTCACAGGCAATACTGGAACCTATTTTTATGTCATCAAACGCCAGCGGACGGGCTATACGCAGCAGTTTTTTGCCACTTTGAGGGCTGATAGATATTATTTTGGCTGTTTCTTCAATTATTCCGGTAAACATAATCTCACTAACACCTAACACCTAAACAGTGTAACGTCTTTTCCAGGCATTGGCAAGGGTGTTGATGCTGCTGTATTCAAGGTCGCCCCCAAAGGGAATTCCGGTGGACAGGCGTGTAATGCACACACCAGAATCCTTAAGCAGTTCCCACAGGTAGTGCATAGTAGCTTCGCCTTCGGCAGAAGGTTTTAATGCCAGTACCACTTCGTTTGGTTTCAAGCTGGCAATTCTTTGTAAAAGCATTTCGCTGTTTATCTGTTGTGGCCCAAAGCCATCGATAGGTGAGAGCAGGTGCCCCAGCACAAAATAGCGCCCCTTAAACTCGTTCATATTCTCGATAATCTGGATATCCGAGTTACTCTCCACCACGCATAGATGTGTGTCCATTCGGTCATCGGAAGTGCATATAGGGCAGGGATCGCTTTCGGACAGCATGTTGCACAGCGTGCAGGTAGTAAAGCTTTCCACCGTGGTTGTGATGGTTTCTGATAGTTGCAGGGCAAAGCTTTTATCCTGTGCCACAAGGTACCAGGCAAGGCGTTGAGCTGTTTTCCTGCCTATTCCGGGAAAACGGTTCAGTGCTTGAGTTAGTTTTTCGAGGTTTTCGGACAGAATCATTTTAGAAGAGGCCAGGTATCTTCATTCCGCCGGTAAGCTTGCCCATAGCATCGTTCGAAGCTTCCGAAACCTTGGTGCTAACTTCTTGCAATGCAGCCAGGATAAGGTCTTCTAACATTTCCACATCGTCTGGATCAACGGCTTCGCGTTCAATCTTGATAGATACGATATCGTGCTTGCCATTCATTTCCACTCTTACCATGCCACCGCCAGATGAGGCTGAAAATAGCTTTATCTCCAGCTCTTCCTGCTGTTTCATCATTTCTGCCTGCATTTTCTGTGCCTGTTTCATCAGGTCTTTCATATTTTTTCCACCGGGAAGCATAAGACACTCCTTTTAAAGCATATATAATTTTCTATCCTTATGCTGTGGATGGGGATTTCCGTCAAGCTAATAATTATATTGGTATTCGCTGTTCCCGTAAGAAACAAAGCCGCCCCGAATATCTAATCCAGGGCGGCAACATAACCAGTGAATCTTTATTTCATTAATAGCATTTTGTTGATACTGCGGTAATCGCCCATTTCCAGATGGTAGAAATAGATTCCGGAGCCAACCAAGACACCTTTACTATCGCTGCCATCCCATACAAGCTTCTGCTCACCGGCTTTTAGCTCTCCGTTAAGCAGGCTCTTAACCAATTGCCCTTTTACATTATAGATGCTCAGTTTAGCCTTTCCAGCCTGTTTCGCCGTAAAGGCAATAGTGGTGGTAGGGTTGAAGGGATTGGGGTAGTTGTGCAGATTGGTGATAGGCAGGGGATTTACCAAATCCGCATTAGCGGAATAGCTATCCGTTGCTGTGGTGGTAAATTTAACTGCCAAGCCCGAAGCCAAAGGAGCGGCTGTAAGCGGATAGGTATTGCCGTGGGTGTAGGTAAGCCCCTTCATCTGCGTGTGGTCTTCGATCCCTATAGTGCAATAGTTGGTAGTGGTGCCTGGGTTATCAATTGTATGGTATTGCAATACGATATCGCCATCTGTTCCCGCTTTGGGGTACAGGATAATCTGGAATTTCTCCAGCGAAGCATTTTCCATGAGGTCGATGGTATATTGGTTGTAGGCGTTATTCCACTGAATTATATAGCGGTTATTAGCTGCATCGTACCAATAGAGAACGCGCATATTGTCAAAAATACCGTTCCCCTCAACGTCTTCACCCAATTTGATACCCTTCAGATCGTCCCAGTAAGCTGCAACCATGGCATAAGGTCCCAAAGCTGCGGGAATATAGCAATTATAGAAATCTACCATATCGGTGGGAACAAAGGAAATCCAGCCATTGGTACATAACGTAACTGAATTGTAATCCTGTCCGTAATATTTGAAGGTAAATGGCAAGTCCACAGTTAGAGAGCCATCGTCATTGTTCAAAAATACATTAGCCTGTCCACCCAATAGCGGATCAATTTCCACCCAATTGTAAACAGGTGCCTGGGGATAGGCGGTATCGGTGGAGTCATAGGCAAAATAACCATATTCGTCTGGCCCGGTGGGATCATCTGTGCCGGGGCTACCTGCTGTGGCACTATAGAAACAGAAGTATGAATATCCGTTTTCGGCTGTAGCGGTAAAGCGGAAGGGTAAGTTGCGCCCTGTAGCTACATCAGAAGGTAAAGTAACAGTGGCGGTAAATTGTTTCACCTGTCCAGGCTCCAGCGCACCAATATTGATAGGTGTGCTTTGGGCTACAGCAGCGGTGGTAAGCGCCAATACCTGTATATTCACGTTTGACATGGCTACATTACCGGGGTTTCCGATATTGAACGTTACCTGATTTGCCTGCCCGGGGTTAATAATACCTTCGTGGCTATATACCATAATCTTAGCTCCACCGGATTTTAGCTGAAACAGATGCAGCTCCGCGGGGTTATCTATGCTAACACTGAAATCTATCACTTCATTGGGATGCAAGGCTGTAGTAGTGCTAAAGGCAAAATTTAGTGTGCCTGAAGCTCCAGAAGCCAAGGCTGGTAAGCTAAGGGTTGGCTGAGTAATACTGATACCACTGTGTGCAGAGCTTAGGGTTACATTAGTAGCTCCATAAGCTGTGGCGGAGAAATTCTTTAGTTCCAGCCCGATATTGTAGTTACTCACGGGGTTAATAATGCTGTTTGCCAAGCTATTGGATACTATACCAATAGTAGCGCTGCGTTCAGGGCTTAGTTCCCGCACCAGGGGCACGAAATTAGCCTTACTTATGGTAAGGGTCAAATTGCCTTCCAGATTAGGATCGATAGGCAAGATTGCATAGCCATCAATCACAGAGGCTTGTAAGAAATCCGTTCCGTTCTTGGTGCCGGTTACCATGGCACCTTCCAGATTGGCAGCGTTGATGCGGATATGGCTATCGCTTTGGGCAAAGGTTAAACCACCCTCGATAACGCTTTCGGAAATCAAACTTGGCTGCAACACCCACATATTCAAGCTGGGATCACTCAAGATGTTATACACATGAAAATAGAATGGCACATACTGGCCTATGGCAAGATCATTGGGGAAGGTTTTGTATAGCTCCACTTTTCCGGCTAACACGCTTGCTCCAAAACCGCGCACATCTCTATCCAGAATACTGCGAAAAGCTCCGCTGGAAATGGAATTGTTCAAGCGGGTTTTGGTATGTAAATCTGAAGGACCCACAAATGCTACGCAACCACCAGGGCTTGCCATCGTTCCGGCTTGCATCCAAGCTTCACCAAAGCAAGGATTAACCTGGGTATTGGCAAAATCGCCAGTATTACAGACGATGGAATATACAATGGGCATTTTGGCTGCGTTATGGGTATCAACCAAATTGTTTATGTGAAAGGAAGGATAATGCCAGCCATTGGCATCGCCCCAGCCACGATAGCTGATGAATTGCACACCCTGATTTATGGAGGTAAGAATACTGGAAGTTCCGGGGTAGGCATCGGGGAAAAACACACTGTCCACCTCTGCATAGCCATAATCAAACATTTTATTGCGCAACCATTTGGACATAGCGATAGGAGTTGAAGGACGAAGGTTTCCTTCGGCGTAGTTGCCTGCCACTACCAAGGCTCTGCTCATCCAGGCGGGATTAGACATATATGGTGCTTTTTCGTAAACTATCGTTTTATTAGCCATAGTGATAAACTCGCTGGCATTGCTAAACGAAAAGCGACCGGAAATCATTTCAGGGAAATAATCGTCTCCAGCCAACAAGGTGTAAAACTGATCATCGGCGTCGTTTTCGGCATATTCGGGTGAGGGGTAGAAATTTGTGGGGATAGAGAATGTGCCGGTCACATCGCCCCACAGGAACAGGTAATCGCATTTGTATTGATTGTAATGCGTTTGGATGAAAGCCTTTATCTGTGTAAGCGTAGTGCCGATGTCGCTTTTGTTTACCACATATACTTCGAAACCAAGCGAGCGTTTCCATTTGACAAATTCAGTTTGGTAGGGTGCTAACGAGGCATGGCTGATAATAAGCATTTTGGGGCGGCTAAGCGGGATATTGCGTAGGTATGATTGCTCGTAATTATCCGCCAAAGAACTGTAAGCATCCACAAATGCAGGAGATATAGAGCTGGGGATTTCCACGGGATTTGCCCCGATAAGCTCAAAATCTATATTGGCAAGGGTGCGAATCTCGCTATCACTGATAAGCTGAGTTTCTATTTTTAAGGTGTAGCCACGCATTTCTCTGAAGGTAAACCCGCTCGCAAGCTGCAAAGCATTAGGTTCACGCTTTTGTTCACTATAAAGAAAGTTACCGCTGGTATCGAACACATTCCACAGCATGCTGTTTATCTGCAAGTTTGCCTGTTGAAAAGGAAAAGCGAAGGTCTTGGTTACAGCCGATGTTGGTGCGTTTGTATCACCTTCGTTAACATCAGCCTCTTGGGCAGGCAGGGGGGAGAGGCGCAGGGATTCAATCCTGGCTCGTAACACATCCCCGCTGGTAGTGTATTGTTCAAGTGCGGTGGCAGCTAACATGCTGATACTTAGTAGCATGATTATCACTATATACTGTTTCATTGTTCCTCCACTTCATTTTTGGAAATAGCTTTGCGATAGCTCGGCTGTTCCCTTGTTCAAGCTAACTACACAGTAAAGCAATATCCTTTCCAAGTTCACAGATTCTTCAAAATAAATACTTCTCGCATTGGCTGGATACTTGCATAAAGCTAACTACTTACCTTAGAGATAGCAAAGAGAAAGGAAATTGAGATGACTTATAGAAACGTAATTCTGGCACTAATTCTGCTGCTGGTAATGGCTGCTTGCGGAAAAAACACCCCTTTGAATCCTGTAACTACCGATCCTACCGATATATCTTTCGGAACGCCCACCACGCTGGATGTGGTTTCCTGGAATCTGAAATTGTTTCCGGAAGGGACAAATCTGGATGCTTTGGCGCAGATGATCCCAGCTATAAATGCCGATGTGATTGCCTTTCAGGAAATCATGGACATGGATGCCTTTAACGATCTTGCTGCCAGTATTCCTTATTACAACGCCTTTGTTTACGCTGCCACGTCAGATTACCGCCTGGCTTATCTGTATGATACACGCACGGTAACCGTAAATGACCAGTACACCATCTATAATAACGATTCCAACCCCTTTCCCCGTCCGCCCTATGTGCTTGATATCACCTGGAATAATGCGAACTACAAGATTATCAATAACCACTTAAAAGCCTATGGTGATAACGTTATCGTGGAAAATGACACCTGGGACGAGGAATACCGCCGCCGCCTCGCCTGCCAGATGCTTGATTCTTATATCGCGCAATACATGGCCACAGACAATGTGATTGTTTTGGGTGATATGAACGACCAAATAGCCGAACCACCTGAATACAACGTGTTCCTTAGCTTTATCAATAAACCTGCGGAGTACTTGTTTGCCGACATGCCCATCGCTGTAGCGCCTACATATAATACTGTTTCCTACCCTGGCTCGCTTAGCCATTTGGACCACATTCTTATCTCCAACGAATTGTTTGCCGATTTTAGCGCTGCAGATAGCTATTGCAGTGTGATTCAAGCCGAAAAATGGCTGGTGAATTGGGGCACTTATGCCAGTACTATCTCTGACCATAGACCTATTGGGATAAGGCTGGTTGCTGCGCAGGTGAAGAGAAATTAAGAATTAAGCTTCCCCTATTGCAGCTTATCTGTGGGCTTATGCAAGGGGAATGCCTGCGTCCCGCTGGCAAGGATTGTTGGCGTCTCGCCGACAGTGATAAAAAAAGACCTCGTTGTGCAAACTACGCCTAATCCACAACAGCTATCTAACTGCCAACCAGAGATCGGCATGGCCCTTCCCGCGAGGACGCAGGAACTCCAACTTCCAATAAAAAAAAGGTGCGAACATTAAAGTCCACACCCTTTGTTTTAACAGTGTGATAAGGGTTTATGCCAGGCCGGGGATTGCTCCGCTGATAAGGAAGCAAGTGGCAAAGGCAACGATGGCATAAAGCTCTGGAAACACGCCAAGGATCAGGGTTTGAGAAAAGACATCGTTTCCTGAACCAAGGCTTTCGATACCGTTGGCTACTATGCGGGATTGTTGATAGGCCGAAATCAAGCCCACTACACCCATGATGAGACCAGCACCAAGGATGGCGCAAGCTTGCATCATGTTGATAGAGGAAGTGATGTGCGCTTTCAGGATGAAGAAAGCACCAAAGCCGTAAAGACCTTGTGTTCCCGGCAAAGCCGAAAGGATCATATAATTGGGGAATATATCATCCCGTTTTTTCATGGCGCCCACTGATGCGCTGCCACCGATAACTGTTCCCCAGGCACTGCCAGCTCCCGAAAGAGCTACCATCAGGAATATTCCGATCCAAGCCAGGAAAAATGCCAAATTCCCGCCCGCCATGGCTGCGACTATGGGTTGTGCTACTGTGTTCATGTAACCTCCTATTAGGTTCCTATTCTTTATTGGAAAAGGGATTATACTCTGTGCCAGGTCCTGTGAACGTGGCGTTTTTATAAAATTCTACAAACGTGAGACGCAAAGGATGCACGAAGCCGCTAAGGCCGCCTAAAGCAAGATTCAGTCCATGCCCAAAGAGCATAAAGATCACGAATACAATAGGCCCGATTACAGGTGTGTGAGACATCTGAGCACCGATGGAATTGACCACAAAGCCCAAAATCGCACTGGAAACACCCAAAGCAAACAAACGGATATAGGACAAGATGTCTCCAAAGAAACCGGTAACAATGCCATACAACAACCATAAGCCATTAAGGATATTGAATATGGGGTTGCGGCCTGGGCTGTTAAAGAGCAATATTAAAGCCAACCCTATGTACATGGGGTATTTCAGATATGGTTGCACAGAAGTGATATCAGCTCCCAACTGCGAAGCACCTAATACAGAGAGTCCAGCAATTAGTAAGAATGTGCCGACGGAAGCTATCCCATGCTTAAAGCCCGATTGGCGCATCTGCTTCACAATGGTGATGCCAATTCCGAATAGTATCTGGATAACACCCAGAAGTAGGGCAAAATTGAAGATCTGCTCATTATTGCGGATGATAATTTTATCACCAATACCAGCTACCGCCTTCAGGTCATAGCCAAGCGCAGAACCCATGATCCAGCCCATGATTATGGAACCAACCCCAAACAACATCACCAAAGTCATTAAGCTTTTCATGGCTGCGTTTTTGGCTTTGTATCTCAGGAACATGGCTAACAGAATGATAAGCACTCCATAAACCATATCCGAATTACAAAAGCCAAAAAAGAACATAAAGAAAGGTGCGAAGAAAGGTGTGAGATCGAACTCGTTGTAATTAGGCAACATATACATCTTACTGATGGGTTCAAAAAGGCGGGCAAACCAATTGTTGTGTAGTTTTATGGGGGGATTATCCTCAATCTTGCCTACTTCGCTGAAATGGATGACGTTCTGTTGATCCAGATAAGCTATCAGCGCTTTTTCCAGGCTAACCGGTATCCAGCCGCTTAGTATCCTAAGATGATCTTCCACTTCGGAGATGCCTTGATGCGTGGCATCTTCATAGTCGCAAGCTTGGCTAAGTTGTTTAATTTCCGCGGTGAACATCTCTATTGCAGTGGGGGCAATATCTTTTAGGTATTCTTCGATATCAGCTATTTTTTCCTTAACGGCGGCAAGCTCGTTTTCAAACTCTTGCATAGTGTGATGATGGAAAGAGAAACTGTCGGCTTCCAGAGCAGGGCTGCCAGAGTTGGTAAGCACTACAAAATAGAGGATACCGCTACGCTCACCAATAACCTGAAGAGGGTATTTCTCTGCCCATTCCTGTTTAAAGTGGCTCTTCTGGCAGGAATGGAAATCCAGGCTTATTCCATTGGCGCGCAGTTTCTTCAGTAGCTCGTAATCGAAATGTCCCCAGGGTTCCAAATCGTGAATCAGCTTCTTCACCGATTCACTGCGCCGAACAAATTCTTCTTTTTCGTCACGCGCCCGGTTTATCTTGTTTAGCAGTGCTTTGGTGGGCAGGGGCGTAGTTTGTTTTTTGGCTTCGGACGATAGTTTTGTAAGATACTTGCTGCACTCGTTGTATTCTTTAATAATCTCCAGGCTTTGCAATTGGAAATCCGTCTTCGTGTTAACGTTGCGAATAATATGCACCAGCCCCAAATTCTGAAGGTCGGTTAAAAAACTCTCGTAATCCAGATGATACAGCACAAAGGAGTACTTACGCATCTTCTCAATCATGCTTTAGCCTCCCTGTCCAAACGGGTTTTAAGTATTTTCTGCGCTGCTTTGGAGAGGTTTTCCTCGTCTTCCAGGTAGCGCTTTATCCGCATTATGGCTTCCTCGAAAGCGGGGATTTGCACCTTTTCGTACAGATTAACTTTCTGGGTGGTCTTTTTGCGCACCTGCTCCAGAATGTGCATCTTACGCAAGAAGAATTCCCGTTCTATCTGTAGCCGTGATAGCTCTTGCAGCAAAGTGATTCCTTCCGGAAACCACGAAGGTGCTTTGATAAGATTATAAGCTTGCACATCGTATTCGATGCTTTCTAATAGCGGCGTTTTCACACCGGCTATCTTACGAGTCTGTATCTCTACATGCTTAATCTTCAACAAATTGGGATCAAACTCTACCCAAAGTTTCATGAACGCTTCCAGCTCCGTGGCTCTGTCGCGCACCTGGTTGTCCAGTTCTGTGGATTTATCACGGGCTTTTTTCACTTCCATGCGCAGGGCAGATTCTTTGTTTTTAAGCGTGGGTAGGGCTTTTATTCGCACTGCAAGCTGCTTGATTAGCTGCAATTGAGATATCTTGTTATACTGAAATTTCAGGTTCATGCCTTCTTCCAATACAGATTCATAAATTCATCTTTGATACCCACTTCGGCCTTGTTGAAATGACGCTGGAACAGCTCCCAAGTGATATCAAGCATGGCATCCATGGAAACATTCACATCGATAGCCAGAATCTGCATGGCGTATTCTTTGGCAAATTCAAGCACCCGTTCGTCATAATCTGAAAGGTCGAATCCATTTTCTTGCTTAGTTTTAGCATTTGCTGCATCAGAATTTATGCGCACCGCTGCATTCATCACCTGCGGATGATCGGCACGTGTTTTCTTGCCAATCACCAATTGTTTCAGGCGAGATAGCGAACGGACGGGATCCACTATAACCTTGGAGATATCCGTATCGCGCTTCAGATATAGCTGTCCTTCGGTAATGTAACCCGTATTATCAGGGATGGCATGTGTAATGTCTCCACCCGAAAGGGTTGTCACAGCGATAATCGTAATCGAGCCACCATCGGGGAATTGCACTGCTTTCTCATACAGCTTGGCGAGGTCGCTATACAGCGAGCCAGGCATACTATCCTTAGAGGGAATCTGATCCATACGGTTGGACACGATACTTAAAGCATCGCAATAGAGGGTCATATCAGTAAGCAGAACAAGCACTTTCTCGTTCTTTTCCACTGCGAAGTATTCTGCTGCAGTAAGTGCCATATTGGGTACCAGCAAGCGTTCCACGGTGGGGTTTTCAGTGGTATTCACAAAGGAGATGATGCGGTCTATCACACCTGCGTTTTCAAAGGTGCTCTTATACATTAAATAGTCATCATTGGAAAGCCCCATGCCACCCAGAATAATTTTATCACTCTGTGCACGCAGGGCTACCATGGCCATCACTTCATTATAGGGCTGGTCGGGATCGGCAAAGAAAGGAATCTTCTGTCCGGTAACCAGGGTGTTATTCAGATCGATACCGGCGATACCGGTGGCAATAAGTTCGGAGGGTTGTTCGCGACGCACGGGGTTAACCGAAGGGCCACCAATTTCCACTTCTTCACCTTCCACATCAGGTCCGCCATCGATAGGCTCGCCATAAGCATTGAAAAAGCGTCCACCCAGTTGTTCGCTCACTTTTAGGGTGGGGGCTTTGCCAAAAAACACTACTTCGGCATCGGTACCGATACCTTCAGTGCCTGCGAAAATTTGCAAAGTAACCGATTCACCGATAATCTTCACAACCTGAGCCAAGCGTCCGTCCACAGTTGCCAGTTCTTCGTTGCCCACGCCGCTGGCATTGATCGAGCAGGTAGCTTTGGTAATCTGGTTCAGCTTGGTATATATCTTCTGAAAAGCTTGTGTTGCCATTATTTAGCTCTCCTTTCTTCAACTACATTCTTAAGTTCTGTTTCGTATCTCTTAAATTCAGAGGACTCAAACTCTTTATAGTTCATCTGAAGGCAAATATTTATCATGTTCACATAGTATGGCTTTACTTCTTCAAAGGATTCGAACACAAAATCTGTCTTACAGATGTCCAGTATCAGTTCCAGCATATACTTTTGTCTTTTCATGGGGGTAGATTGATCCACTTTGTCAAAGCCATCCTGTTGCAGGATAATTCTATCGACTAATTCGCTTTTCCCTTGCTTGTCGTGATATACCAGCGGTACACCGTCGTCCCCCAGGATATTTATCTGTTCCTGAGCTTCTTTACCGCGCAGCAGAATATCTTTGGCATAGTTAACATCCTCCACCCAGTGCGGGCTTACATTGGCATTCAGGTATTCGATAACTTCAGGGTATTCCAGATACTTGCTATAGGAATCGATGGGGTCAACCGCGGGATAGCGTTTACTGTCTGCCCGTATTTGCGAGAGGGCATAGAAACAGCGGGCAGCCTTTTTGGTGGATTCCGTAACTGGTTCTTTAAGGTTACCACCGGCAGGGGACACTGTTCCAATAAAGGTAATCGAGCCACTGGCTTCATTATTAAGATACACAAAGCCGGCACGAGCATAGAAACTGGAAACGATGGCAGGCAGATCCATGGGGAAAGCATCGGGGCCGGGCAGTTCTTCCATGCGATTACTCATTTCACGCAAAGCCTGCGCCCAGCGGGAAGTGGAATCTGCCAAAAGAAGTACTTTCAAGCCCATATTGCGGTAGTATTCGGCGATGGTCATCGCTGTATAAACTGAGGCTTCACGCGCTGCCACGGGCATATTGGAAGTGTTACAGATGATAATTGTGCGTTCCATCAGTTTACGTCCCGTGCGGGGATCGTCCAGCTGGGGAAATTCCACAAACAGTTCCACCACTTCATTGGCACGTTCACCGCAAGCAGCCACAATAATCAGATCGGCATCTGCATTCATGGAGATGGAGTGTTGCAGCACGGTTTTGCCTGCGCCGAAGGGGCCTGGAATAAAACCAGTTCCACCTTCCACCATCGGGTTCAGGGTATCCATAGTGCGCACACCTGTTTCCAGTAGCTTGAAAGGGCGGGGTTTATCGTGGTAAGCCTTGATGGGAACTTTCACCGGCCATCTCTGAATCATGTTTACCGGTATTTCTTTGCCTTCGCTATCGGTTAGCACGGCAATGGTATCGGAAATTTTATGTTCGCCTTCCGCAACTATGCTTTTCACCCGGTACTCTTCAGTTAAGCCAAAGGGCACCATGATCTTATGGCTAATCCAGCTTTCGGGTACGCTACCCAGCCAGTGGCCTCCGCTAACGATATCGCCAACTTTAACGATGGGTGAGAATTTCCAGATGGATTCCTCGTCCAGCGGGTCAGTATATTCGCCACGAACAAGAAAAACACTCTTCATTTTGTTGAGGTCGTTCTGCAGTCCGTCGTAGTTTTTGGAGAGCATGCCAGGGCCGAGCTTCACTTCCAGCATGTGTTCGGTGAATTCCACTGGTGCGCCAGTTTTTAGGCTGCGTGTGCTTTCAAACACTTGCGTATAGGCTACCGAGCCTACCACTTTGATAACTTCTGCCATCAGTTTCACGCCATCCAGATCGATATAGCAAATCTCGTTCTGGGAAACCGGGCCGGATACTTCCACCTGAACCAGATTAGAGATGATTCCTTTTACAATACCTTTGGTCATATCTATTACCTTCTGTTATTTTATAACGCTTTTTATATTAAACTCTTCGGGGAATGTAAAGCTGTTTTCCATGGCATTCAGGGTGTCGTGAAAAACTTCTTTCCCCACGTTGGGATCGGCCATCAGCCAGCGGCTAAGAATACGCAATTTACTGTAGTAGCCAAGCACGCGATCTATATTGAAATAGTTAAAGAAATTCTGGTCGTCAATCCACTTCCAGCGCAAAATGTCGTAGCTCCGCTCACGGTAAAGAATGTTGTTTTGCTCGTAAATGCGAACAACGCTTTCGAACAGCGCATCTTCCTTACCCAAACCGAAATCTGCAGCGTGGCTCTTGGCAAGTTTCTCTACAAAATCCTCGTCGCCAATAAGATATTGAGCATAAGGGAGATCAAACTTACGTCCGTTGATAGCAGCGAGGATGTTGCGAAGATGAGCATCGTAGCCAAACCACTGTTTGATAAAGGAATTGGGATGCTCGTTTGTCCATTTGTAGAAAGCACCCAATAGCTCACTTTCGGTTTGGAGAAAGGGCGGTAACTCTTCCAAAACCATAGCTTTATCCAGAATAGGGGAGATGAACGCCGGCAAAGTGGCAAATTCAGCCGGAGTAGCAAGGTTAGGATTTTCCAGCCTGTTACTGATGAAAGCCAGATATGTTTCCCAATATTCGAGGGGGAACAAGCCTTCCGGATTGATTGCCCTGCCAGTCCGATACAAACGGTGAAGCAGGTTATCAAGATCAGCGGTAAGGTGCAAGATTTCCAGATAACGAAAATCCCTATCGCTAAGTTGAGCTTTGGCTTCTGCTCTGAATTGCTCAGTCGAGTAGCTCAGCTTGCTGTCTTCAAAGCTGATATTGGGCAGGCCGGAAATGAAATAAAAGTAATCGGGGTTCATAGCTCAGTTTCCAAAGAGTATCTCTTTGGTGCGGGGACGCAGGTAGCTTTTGAACAGATTGGCGAAGTCTTCGTCACTGAAAGAAAGCTTGTAGGTGCCATCCGCGGGGGAAATCATGAAACCGTTCTTCATAGTTGGGCTGAAATCTACACTTAGTTTACCTGCGAAGATATCCTTCAGGGATTTCAGGAAATAGTCATCCAACTTGGGTCTCATCGCATCGCTAATAACAATGGTGCCCGAATCGGCTTTGCTTTTCCAGCCATTAACCGCTTCGAGAATAAGTTTTTTCATAAATTCCGTTTCGCTGAATACTTCGTTTATTTTCACGTTTAGCGATTGGGAGAGAATCAGTTCGGTTACTTTTTGCTTTACCGCGCTGAGGCTGTGATTAGTAGCCATTAGCAGGTCGGAATTGGTGTTCTTTTTTAAGTCGGCTGCTATTTTATCTGCTTCTTTCAGCTTGGCTTCGCTATCGGTATATGCCTGAGCAAGTAGCACTTCCGCCTTGCTTTTTGCATCCGAGATTATTCGCTCCGCTTCGGCGTTGGCTTTTGCTACGCCCTCTTCATAAACACGAGTTAAAAGGTCTTGTAACTGGTCATTCATATCATATCTCCAGCAGTTTTCACTTTAGTCCCTATATATTCACCCTGCTTTTTATGTCAATCAGATTTATTGGCACTGTTGTTTATTTATGCAGGAATGGAGAAAACATTCCACAGCGAAGCCCTTCTATACCTTTAGCCTCTTATGAAACCAGGGCACTTTTCAAGTGATTCACAGGTGCTGACCTATAGATTCACGAGGGAGTCACAAGGGATTTGTTCAATGGCTTGTTCAATAATCAGCAACGGCTGAACCATTCTTCCCTGCATGTATTGCCTTTGCATTGGCTTTGCATTGTGGATGGGATAGCCAATGCAAAGCCAATGCTATGAGAATGAAAGCAAACAAGGATAGCTGAAAAAATAAAACAGCTTACAATTAAAACATACTTACCCACCATTATTGAATATGAGCCATATATCCTGTTACCTGGTAGCCCGCGTTTGCTTATACCCAACCAGACGTTTGTTTTGACTTATAGTTCTGCCGCATATACGGTTATCTTTGTAAGTAAACAGGAAATCTATCAAATACTCTCTTTCTTTCGGCAGAACTATGAGTTAAAACAAAAGCTGACGATAACCCCTGTTTGTCTCGTAGCCCGCGTTTTAACTCAAAAATCTGCTGCTAAAGTTATAGTGGTTTTTTTCATTGCTCGTGCACGCAGATTTTTAAGTCAAATTCGCTCGTTTGCAAGAACCACCCTTGGAGCGTGTTTGACTTATATTTTTGTACCACAAACTAATATAGAAAAACAGTAGCACTTCGCCAACAAAAATATGAGTTAAACCGTGGATTG
>JAVEUB010000276.1:0-1136 GCA_034005785.1 Cloacimonas sp. (SeqCode)
GTCTGATAGCCCACGTTTGCATAAATCACCCTTGGAGCGTGTTTGACTTATATTTTTGCCGAATGTGCTACCAGCTCCACCAGCTATCTTCTATCTTCAATTGTCACACCAGCTTTCGACAAAAATATGAGTTAAACCGTGGGCTGCACATTAAAGAGCTTGTGCGAAAACGTTTTGTCATTCCTGCGGAGGCAGGAATCCAGCCCATTTATAGGTTCTGTAAAACGGAAGATAGATGTCTATACTGCAATGCTTTATTTGTGCCATCCCTAATGGGATTCACCAGGGCTGGATTCCCGCCTCCGCGGGAATGACAGAAGGTTTTGCAGTTTTCGCACAAGCTCGGAGGCAGGAATCCAGCCCATTTATAGGTTCTGTAAAACGGAAGATAGATGCCTATACTGCAACGCTTTATTTGTGTAATCCCTAACGGGATTCACCTGGGCTGGATACCCGCCTTCGCGGGTATGACAGATGGTTTTGGAGTTTTTGCACAAGCTCTAAGGCCATGTATCTTGGGAGTCCAATGTACCGCTAAGATTAAGGTAATTACATAGTTAGCTTAGGTACTTTGAACTCCAAGATACACTCAGGCTCAGTTTACAGTTTTACCAGCTTTTTGCTTTGCGAATACTTACCGCATTGCACACGTATGAAGTAAATACCAGAGCTTACCTTCCTATCTTGTGCATCTTTTCCGTTCCAGATAAAGCTATGTTCACCGCTGGCTTTGATATCCGAACTAAAACGTTTAACCAATTGTCCTTTCAGGTTATACACGCTAATCTCTGCTGGAATATTAGCCTTTTGTTCCCACACCATAGTTGCTGCATCGGTAAAGGGATTGGGGTAGCACGTTTTAATCACCAAATTCGCAGGGCATACTTCCGGCTGATCCGGAACACTGGAAATTGCCCCATTCAGCTTTTGTGCATAAACGCCCATCAGGGAATAATCTGGATATGAATGGTAGCTGCGTCCATCACGCCAGGTGACAGCAACATCGTTTCCACTGGAGCTTATCTGCAGGTAATCCTGATTTCCCTGAGCAGCGCTTAGCAACTGACCACCGTTTTCCACAGGAACCCCCAAAGAGCTGATTGTGCGGTAATAAAGTTTACTCTTTTCCTGAAAGT
>JAVEUB010000276.1:1146-3833 GCA_034005785.1 Cloacimonas sp. (SeqCode)
GAAAGTTTTCTCGCACCCAAACTGCCACAGATCCGCCATTAGCAAAGCCAGCAAGCCTTACGTTGGGAGCTCTGTCTGATGTACATCCCTGATCTATCACCAAACCCGGAGTAGCATATAGCAGATTGCCATTTACATCAATTTGTTGGTAGCGCACAGAAGGAATGCCACCGTTTGCACTACCAGTTAAAATAGACATCCCATTGGAGCTGGTGATGCAGGAAGCGTATAATACATCCGTGCCAGAAAGCTGAATCCCGGTTAAACCCCAGGGTACAGCATGCCCAGCGGTAACCTTAGCGGCAAAAACGCCTGATGTGGAAGGATATCCTCCTACCACAAGCAGTAGGTCATCACCTGCAAGCTGTGCATAAAATGGTTTTAAATCATGATCATTGGGGTCTTCGTAGATCATTAGTCCGTCACTGCTCCAACCTGGGGCAGGATCACCATTAGCATCTACCAACAGCGCATGCGTACTGAAGTTCGTACTCTCTTGACTTTGTTGATACCAAGTGTAGTAAGCTCCATCTGAGGCGGTTAAGGTAAAATTGTAGGTATTGCCAATGGTCATAATGGTTTTACCGTTTTCTCCCCACATCTTTTGTCCATTGCTGATGCGTTGCCCCATTATGGAATAGCTATTGCTGGCTGTTAGTGCTTTCCAGCCCAGATATAGATCGTTTTGATAGAAGGATAGTTTCATGCTGTTATAGGCAGAGGAACTGCAAATCATCAGGCCATAACCAGGATATTGAGTAGAGCCATCATAGTTTATTATCTGCACATACATGTTCATATTCTGGTAGAGCACTGCCACTTGGTTATTGCCCATTTCACAGGAAGTTTGAAAGTAAGGTGCTGGGGTTTCCGGCCAAAGCTGCACGCCTGTATCAGGCAAAATGCGCTCACCATTGGGGCCAAGTATCTGATAATATGCTCCACTTTGCTCTTCATCGCGGTTATCGGAGTAAAACACAAGAGTTCTATCCCCCAAAGCATGTGTTCTGATGGGGTAGGCACCTCCCTTAAGCACAGTATCCACGGTTGTACTCTGGAGATTGCCATTTTGCGAAGCCCTACGCATAACGAGGCTGGAGGAAGAATTTTCACGCATATTGGCAAAAGCAGATAAAGTAGCATTGCTGCCCTGTATGGCATAAGATATTATCCCCTGAGAACAACTGCAAAGAGTTATGCCATCACTTGTCCAGGCTGCCTGAAGTTCATTATCTACCATATTTGCCTTCAGAACTTCATTGTACCCGCTGAGGGGTTCCTCAATCCAGGAGCAGTAATACTTCCATGTATCATCGTAAGTTATCTGCAAATCTCGCACCGAACTTTCGTTAGAACCAAGCAACAAACCTCCCGGCGGATAGGCTGTTGTAACCATTCCATTCACAATATAGAAGCGTATTTCTTTGTTCGTTCCAAGCTGTTTTTCAAATACTACGGTTAAAGATTGTCCCTCCAGGCAGACATTATACTCCACATAGGATTGTACATTGTCTATCAGTTGCAGCTCAAAAGGCTGATCAAGTAATTGAGAGCCATCTGAACCCCACACTCGCACCTTCAGCCTGGTATCTATGTTGCAAAGCTTTACCACATCAAAGGTCTTCAGATCGTCTGTAATCATTATCTGGTGTGGCTGATTCTGTTCACCCGGATCCTGCGCATAGCTGTTTTGCCATTGCCTGAAACCCATGCTATGCCAATTTTCAATATAGTTCATCCCAATTGTCGTACAGGTGTAATGAAGCACGGCTCCATCGGTACCGGAGCTAACTAAGCCGTTCAGGACAAGGCCTGCCGCTGTTTGAATAACAGGAGCATCGTCTCCCCACATTTCTACGCCGCTGGCACTAAAGTATCTACCCAAAATGTAGTTTTGCCTAAATGGATTTAGGAACACATAAGCACCACCTTCATTGTTTGGGGTAATCAGATGGGCAAGATAGCCTACCACGCGGTTATCATAAACTAATACTCCTTCAGGATTCCATAATATAGCGCCGCTGGAGGATACTTTTTGCAGGCGGAGTTGTTCTGGGCTGCCCTCACCAATTTCAAACCAGCTAAGGATATAAGCCTGATCGGATGTGGCAATTACTTTTAGGTCACTAATCAGGTTATCGCTAATTTTTACGGTTAAGGGCTGCGTCCAATTGCTAAGCCCATCTGGAGCATAACAATCCGCATAAATGGTGTATTTCCCACCTGCAGTTTTCATCCAGGCGTTCATCACATTTCCATTGCTATCTTTCACCGGTGTGCCGAAATAGCCTAATTCCTGAGCATCCCGAACGATTGCATCCTGTGGCCACATAGTCTCAGACCAAACCATGCCAACAGTCAGCAGCAACATTGCACAGATAATTGCACGTACCATGTTTTTCTCCCTGTTTTTCTTTAGTGGAATGAAGATAAAAATGGTATCATAAACCCTAAGGTGCAAGTATTTTCAAAGCTCCCTATCTTGTCAATGTTTATATTAAAGTGAGGGGCTTCGCGAGTGAGTGTTAAAGCAGTGAGAATCACCCTTGGAGCGTGTTTGACTTATATTTTTGCCGAATGTGCTACCAGCTCCACCAGCTATCTTCTATCTTCAATTGTAACACCAGCTTTCGACAAAAATATGAGTTAAACCGTGGGCTGTAAGGTATCGTAGCCAGCATCATAGC
>JAVEUB010000277.1:0-3807 GCA_034005785.1 Cloacimonas sp. (SeqCode)
AAGGTGTGCCGCAAATATGGGTAAATAACGTCGTGGTGGTAGGCTTCGATCGGGATAAACTTGATCGTCTTTTAAATATTAACATTCATAAGCAAGGAGAAAACAATGGCTGACTTCTCAATGAAGTTTCACGATCTAATTACTCGCCTGCAAGTGGTGCTGAGCGAAATTGATTACGCCCAAAAAGCTTGTCTTCAAGCAGGCCGCATGGAATGCATGCTGCTAAATTACCTGCATCAAATCAAAGCCCCGGCAAACATGAACGAACTTGCCAAGGTGCTTAATGTATCCCATAGCCGCGTAACCCGCATTATGGACAATCTTGTCGCAAAGAAACTCGTGCAACGCCAGCCGTCTGAGGATGATCGCCGATGCTGGTTTGCCATCATTACCGAAAAAGGTAACAAACTTGCCGAAAATAGCTTACAAACTGTAGTAGATCAACAGGTTCGCATCCTAAATAAAATGCCTGATAAAGAAATCGAACCTCTATACAAATCCCTCAAGCTCTATGTTGAAAAATATGAAGACATCTTGAAGGAAACGTACGTGGAGGTTTAATGCCCACTACTGTAAAAACCAAATGGGTAGGCGGCATGCTTTTCGATGCCGAAATGGATGGACATCACGTTTTGATGGACACCAATGTACAACAGGGCGGTAAAAATGCCGGTCCACGCCCCAAGCCTTTGCTGCTAACAGCTTTGGCCGGTTGTTCAGGAATGGATGTGGTTTCCATACTGGCAAAGATGAAGTTGCCTGAATACAGTTTCGATATTGATATCGATGCTGAATCTACAACCGAACATCCCATCACCTACCATGCAATCACTATCAAATATATGTTCAAAGGGGAAAATCTTCCTCAGGATAAGATAGTGAAAGCTGTAACCCTATCCACAGAAAAATACTGCGGAGTAAATGCTATGCTAAAAAAAGCAGCTAATATCGTAGTTAAAATCTATATTAACGATTATGAGGTAAGCTAATGAAATGGATACTGATAATAGCCCTTGTCGCCTCCGTTGCTGTATTAGGCTGTACACCTAATTCCAAACCTAAGGCCGAAAATGCCCCCGAAACTGCTGAAGAAGTTAGTTTTGATGATGCCATGGCTACTTATCAAGGTGGAACTTGGCTTACTGATTACGATTCTGCCCTTGCAAATGCCAAGGAACTTAATCGCCCGATCTTGGTGAATTTCACGGGTTCCGATTGGTGCAGCTGGTGTATGAAGCTGGCTGATGAAGTCTTTACCCAAAAGTCTTTTAACGATTATGCAGCGAAAAACCTGATCCTGCTAAAAATCGATTTCCCCAGCAAGATAGCGCAGACCGCCGAGCTGAAAGCAGCTAACGATAAACTTGCCAAGAAGTTCAGTGTAATGGGATATCCCACAATCGTGATCCTTGATCCCAGCGGCACAGAAATTAACCGTACAGGGTATCAACCTGGCGGGGCAGAAGCTTATGTGAAACATCTGCAAGAGCTTATTGCCGGTAGCAAATAACTAAGAAATATAATAAACCAACAGCCTGCCTTAGTTAAGGTGGGCTGTTGCTGTTGAATAGGCACACAGATTACACAGATTGCACAGATTACACAGATTAGTTTTGCTATATCTGGTATAATCCAACTCTTTCTGTCATTCCCGTGGAGGAGCTTGTGTGAAAACGCTTGTCATTCCTGCGGAGGCAGGAATCCAGCCCATTTATAAGTTCTGTAAGAACGGAAGATAGATGTATATACTGCAATGCTTTATTTGTGTCATCCCTAATGGGATTAATCAGGGCTGGATTCCCGTCTCCACGGGAATGACAGAAGGTTTTGCAGTTTTCACACAGCCTCGGAGACGGGAATGACAAAGTGTTGCCGATTTTTTGTTATCATCTTTGATCTTGATCTGTGTAAGCTGTGTAAGCTGTGTAAGCTGTGTAAGCTGTGTAAGCTGTGTGCAATTAGTCTATAGCATAGCAGCCATGCATAACCCAAAACAACCGAGGGGAATAATTAAAAAGCATGTTCAAAAAAATCGCCCTACTCTGCCTGATAGCCATAGCCTTGCTGCCTCTTGCAGCAAAGCAGATACCTCTTGCTCCGGCAATCCCGGATACCCTTACCCATCTGGGCACCCAAATGATAGACAACTTTGCCTGGCTGAAACAGCGGGAAAACCCACAGCTGCACAAGCAACTAAAGCTGGAAGAAAAGTATTGCTGCAGTGAACTGAAACCCTCGGCAAAGCTCTCAAAAACCCTACTGGCAGAATTTAACGCTTGGATTCCCCAACAGGAAACCAGCCCCCGCTATCTGGATAACGGCTATTACTACTATAGTAAAAGCACCAGCAAACTGGATTATCCCATTCATTACCGCATCCAGAATGCCCCTCTGGCAACTGAAGAGCTGGTTATGGACGAGAACAAAATGGCAAAGGGTAAAGATTTCTTTGCTTTGAGCGTGTTTACTATCAGCCCGAATTCCCGCTTTTTGGCTTATAGTGCCGATTTTAATGGCGACGAAATATACCATTTGTACATCCAGGATTTACACAGCAGGCATATTACAGATTCCGGCATTTCCGGTATTTCTGATTTTCTGTGGCAAAGTGACAGCCGTTATGCGCTGATCACCATGCAAAATCAGCGCTTGCAGTCGAATAAATGCTACCGCCTGGATACCAATGACTTTTCTCAAAGCCTGCTTTTCACTGAGTCTGACCCCGCTTTTGATTTGGGTATTTATTTTTCCGGTGATAAAAGCTATATGTTTTTACTCTCTTCCAGTAAAAACAGCTCGGAATGCTATTATCTGAACCGTGCAGACGTGAAGGCTAAACCAGCGCTAATTACCCCTCGTAAGAATGGGCATCAATATTACCCCGATGCCTTGGGCAATGAGTTTTACATCCAGAGCAACCTCACCAATCCCGATTATTCTATCTATACTTGCAGCATTGACAAACCGGATTGGGCCACCTGGCAGGAGCTTGTTAAAGCCGAAACAGGCTGCCCTATCAGTAGTTATCTGCTTTTTACAGATTATTTGGTAATGATTCGCCGTTTAGATGGTTTTGAACGCATCCAGATTTTATCCCGCTCTGATGCCGCTCTGCTCGATGAAATAATCCCGCCTGGAGCCAGCGATTTGTCTTTTTGGCACAACCCTGATGCCCGCAGCAAGGAACTTACCTATAGCAGCGAAAACGAGCTGAATCCTTATACCATTTACAGTTACGATTTTGCAACCCAAAATAAAACGGAGATCTATCAAAGCCCCCTCACGCAAAAATATGATCCTGCGGCATACATCTCTTCCACCGTAATGGTAAAGGCAAAGGACGGCACGGATATCCCCTTAAGCCTTATTTACCGCAAGGGTTTGGATGTTTCAAAACCACATCCGCTGTGGCTTTCTGCCTACGGCGCTTATGGCGATACAAATGATCCCTATTTTTCCACGCTGCGATTGTCTCTGCTGAACCGCGATATCATCTATGCTGTTGCGCACATCCGTGGCGGAGGCGAATTTGGCCAAAACTGGTACGATGATGGACGTTTGCAGCACAAGCAGAATAGCTTTACGGATTTTATCGCCTGTCTGGATTATATCGCAGGTAATGGCCTCAGCACTCCTGCCCAGATTGTGATCGAAGGCGGCAGTGCGGGTGGTTTGTTGATGGGTGCAGTTACCAACCTTGCCCCGGATAAAATGACTGTTGTGATCGCCGATGTGCCTTTTGTTGATCTCCTGAACACCATGCTGGATGACAGCTTGCCCCTAACTTTGCAAGAGTATGAAGAATGG
>JAVEUB010000278.1:0-3815 GCA_034005785.1 Cloacimonas sp. (SeqCode)
GCTGCTGTTCTTATCACTTAATTTATTCGCCCGTAACCCTTTACTACCTACGTACTATGCTGCTCCAGCAAGGTTGAATAATGTTCTACCCGAAATGCATACTGCCGGTTTCTGGATTTCACTGCACCCGCAGCCAGATTCGCTAATAATGAGCACACAGCAGATAGCAAAATTCAATGAACGGGTGAACAAACAGGGCACTTCCACACGTATTTGGCAGCATTCTTCCCGTTATTCAGGCCTTGAGGTGAAAAAAAACCTGAAAGACATCTATCAAAACGTGAAAGCATCGGCCAGATACGATTCTACCGGAGCAGAAGTAAGCCAAGCAGTGCTGGACTCCATGTATCGCAATATGGATATTGACCATGTTTCCTTAGGCATCAAAGTGCGCTTTGGATTTCCGTTAAAGCTTGCCAGCCAGAGGCTTATGCCAAGTATGATGAACCTTAACAAAGAAGTTCTGGATATTGAATTCGATGAGCTGCAGAATAGCGGCTACGATATTGGCAATCCCACGGTGTTTTATCACGATTCTGCCGATGGTAAATGGGCGTTTGGAGCTTGTGCCACGTCAATTGGCTGGTACTTGAAATCCGAGATTTGCATTGTAAGCCAGAAACAGTGGCTCAGCTATCAGCAGGCTGCCCAAAAAGTGGTATGCCTTAGTGCGCGAGCGGATTTGTGGCAAGATTCCCTGGCAACAAAGTATCACACCTTTTGCCGGATGGGAACCTCTTTTCCCCTGCTTGGCGAAAGCGTTAGCTATTACCAGATTCAGATACCCATGCAGGACAGTTTGGGCATAGCGTACATTGCCAAAGATGATGCTACACAAGGATGTTTGCCCTATACTGCTCGTAATATTTATAAGCAAGCCTTCAAAACGCTGAATATGGGCTATGCTATGGGCGATACTGGTGGCGATTTTGATTGCTCAAGTTTAATTGCCCACATCTACGCCAGTTTCGGGATCATTATGCCACGTAACGGCTTGACGCAAGCCAAAGCGGGTACGCTGTTATACGATTTCGGGCTGGTGGATAACGAGAGCAAACGCGATAGTATAGTTGTGAAAAAAGGTATGCCGGCTGTTACTCTGCTACGCATGAGCGGGCATATTATGATGTATCTTGGGGCATACAATGGCCATGCCTACGCCTTGCACGACACTTGGGGTTTCCGCACCCCAGGTGACACAGATATAGATGATACCTATCTTATTAACAGGACAGTTGTAAGCGATTTGTATCTTAGCGTGAATAGCAAAAAGGGATCGTTATTGAAACGCCTTACTACGATGAGCGGGGTTTGGTAGGAGTGCTGGAGTGCTGGAGTGTGGGTGTGTTGGCGTTGGAACACCGGATTTATCCGGTTGGTTCTGCCATATTCATGTGGCCGTGAAAACCTTTATCACTGCAGGATAAATAAAGCGTTGGAGTTTACCTGAAAGCCATATATCTTGAAGTCCAAAGTGCCCATAAAGTAATTGTAGATATATAGTTAGCGGAGGCACTTTGAACCCCAGCATATACCTCACACCAGGAGATATCCTGGAAAACCAACTGGATAAATCCAGTGTTCCAACCCTCAATTTACACAATTAGCGCAGCTCTCACTGGCGAAGCCTCTCACAGCGTCAGCTCTCACTGCGTTAGCTCTCACCCTGAGAAGCCTTCACCCAGCTAAACGCCGAGCTTTTACTGCTCTTTTCTTTCATCAGCAGCGGGCGATAACCTTCATCAAGCGGTTCGCGGGGGGAATGTTCCACTACCACTATGCCATCTTCGTTCAGCAGTTTACGCTCAAAGATGATTTTCAGGGTGGGGTTAATCAGGTTTTTCTGATAGGGTGGATCCAAAAAAATGATATCGTAGGTGTCTGTGCAGCTCTTTAAATAGGCTTCCACTTTTTTGCGCCACAGATGGCACATACTTTCGCAGCCAAGATGCTCGATGTTTTTCAGGATGGTAGCCATAGCTGCTGGGGCAAACTCCACAAAATCTACCCACAAAGCTCCACGCGAAAGCGCTTCCAGCCCAAACGAACCTGTTCCAGCAAAGAGATCGAGCACACGGCAGTCTTCATAATCCTGATGCACGCTAAAAATTACTTCTCTGTTAAAAGATGTGGTGGGGCGGGTAGTTTTCCCTGGTACAAGGTGTAAATTGCGGCCTTTATATGCTCCAGTGATTATGCGCATCTAAGCTAACGCCCTTTTCTTGCGGGGGGCTCTGAATCCTGGTCGCCATATTTCCAGTTGTATTGGAACGGCATTAAATTTTGGGCACACAATAATCTCTACAGTGGCTTCCTGCTTACAATTGCCCGTGCATTTCACACATAGCGAATTGGGGTTCTTGGGAGGTTTGCTCTTTTTACGGAATCTGGCTTTCATCAGGACATAGGTTTAAGGTTTTGCATCTCCAAAAACAGCGAAACCAGATCGCTGAGTTTCACTTCGCTTAGTTTCTGCGCTTTGTCGAACCTGGACAGAATGGCAATCAGCAAATCCTGGATGCTGTAATCGGTAAAATCGGCAACTCCTGAGATAAGGTTTAATTGCGCTTGTTGCTCGATTTCGCGCAGCATATCGGTTAAGGTATCGATCTCATCGTCGTCACCCATAATATCTTCCGGCATACCCTCGAACAGGATTTCCGAGCCTTGCATGCCTTCGCCTATTTTTTCCATAGTGGTGGACATATTCTGGAAACCCTGATGATGCAAGATTTTAAGGTAGGCAAGCTCTTCGGGGGAAAAAAGCTTTTCGATGCGGGGATCGTAACGGTTATTGGGATCGCTTAAAATACGCAGATGCAACGATTCTATCCTTTCCCGAATTGCGGGCGAGGAATCGTTCTGACTGATCAGCTCGTAAGCCGCCAGCGCATCGTAGAATTGGTTCTGCTCTTCAAAAAGCTTAGCCAGGGTAAGGGTCGGTTGCCAATTTCGCCCATTAGTCTTCATCGTTTCTCCCGAAATGTTAATCTTGCAAGAGGACAAGATAAGACGGGTGCTTTTTGTGTCAACAGCTTTCTTGGTACTGGCATTCCCCCATTTTTTCCTGTCATTCCCGCGGAGGAGCTTGTGCGAAAACTGCAAAACCTTCTGTCATTCCCGTCTCCACGGGAATGACAAGAGTACGGAATTCCCTTTTCTGCGGAAATCTGTGCTTTTTATCAGCGGGAATCTGCGGGAAACAAGTAATGCTGGATTCCTAATGACAAGCTTAGTGCAGTGGTACGTTCAAAGGGCTATCGCCCAGAATATTACCGATATAATCGGTAGTATCGGCGGATGCTGATTGGGTATTTGTGGAGGGAGCAGGGCTTTGTCCTTCTTTGGGGATTGCTTCGCTGAGTGCGCGCATTCTTTGCCTCAGGGTATCGGGTTTAGCTTTTTCCGGGGGAGGGGCAATCGCTGTTTTGGTGCTATTGGCAACTGGTTTGGAAAAGAAATCAGGAGCTTTTAGCCAGCCTTGATTATGGGCATGCACCAGGATAGAGCCAAGGATTGTTACAAAAATGATAATGCCCACCATCCACAAGAAGTTTGTGGAGAGCATAATCTTTTTTTCTGTTAAAGTGCGGCGGGGTAGGAAGGTATCTTTGGTGTTTTCGGGCATCATGATACTGAATTCTCGCATTACCATGTCCAAATCGGCTTCCAGATAACGAGCGTAGTTGAACACCAAGGCTTTGGCTATGCCATATCCACCCAATTCGAACCAACGGTTAGCCTCAATATTGCGGATTTGCTCTTCGCGAAAACGGGTATCTTCCCAGACCTTTTTGTAGCTTAAGTCACGTTTT
>JAVEUB010000279.1:0-3812 GCA_034005785.1 Cloacimonas sp. (SeqCode)
ATGAACTTGGGCAGACCGCCGATGATGTAATCGGCATCCATGAGACGCGGCTTTACGGGAATGCCCGCAAAGGAGACGTTGCCGCCTTCAAGCAGCAGACGATCTCCGGCTCCGGTCTCACGCTTGGCGAGTTCGGCCCGGATGCGGATCAGGTCCTTGTGAGCCACGTAGAACTTGAAGTTCTCCTGCTCTTCCAACATCTCATCCGAGAAGGCCAGCAGAGCCGCTTCAAAGCGCTTCGCCCAGTCGGTGTAGGTGGTCTTGGAGAGGTTGGTGACGTCGGTGGCGGTGGTGGCCAGCTTGACCACTCCATCCAGAGCCTTGATCTTGGCAGTAGCCGAGGCTCGGTCACCCTTGAAGAGCAGCAAGCGGATGGCTTTCTCGGTCTTCTTGGCGATGTGGTTCTCCACATAGGCACCGAAGGCATCTTCACCATACTTGTCCTTATAGAACTCGACCACGTCACGTCCGAGAGTAAACTCAGCATTGAGTATCCCGGTGGGGACAGACAGATCGGCTGTGGAGACACCCTGAGCGGTCAGTGCACCATCCAGGCTGTTCTTGAAGACCAGATCATCGATCAGGCCGACGTCGATCTTCTCGTCTTTCAGGAGTGGCAGCACCGAGATATCCGAGAGGGTATCACCAGGCTGGCTGCCAATCACCTCATCGATAAACAGACTGGTGGTATTGGCGGTTAGGATGTTCATGGCCTTGCCGGAATCGACATCGGAGATACCTTTGTAGATCTCACGGTGCGAAGCCTTGACCATGATCTTGTTACCATCGATGCTGACCTCTTTATCCATATTGGACTGGTTAGCATCCGGCTCTCCGGGAATGGACTTGGAGATGGCTCTGCTCATGGTGACAGAGAGGTCTTTGAGGCTCTTCTCGATGCTGTGGATGGCATCGCCAAGCTGGAGGTTGGGACTTCCCTTCTCCAGTTCACTGATCTTCTCAGTAATGGCGGTAATGCCCTTCTGCAGCTCGGAGTTGTTGTTGTGCTCTGCTACCTTGCGCAGGCTGCCCAGCTCGTTCTTGATCTCGTTGAGACTGGCTTCCGCACTGCGGTAGTCATCAGCCCGTCCGTAGATGGAGACTCCATTGAACTCGCCTTTTTCGACCTTCTGCCAGAGTTCAGAGCCGAGGTTTTCGCATTTAAGTACCTGTACCCAGGCACCCACTTTGCTGTCCGGGAAGTGCTCTTTGTCAGCAGTCTTGAGGATGTAGTTCTCCACTACAGAGAACTCCGGCACCGGCTGCATATTGTGATTCACATCACACTTGCCCACCAGACCATGTTTGGCGAAGTGATCGCAGGCCTTCTGAATCTCGTCTCTGGAGTAGTAGTCGCCCTGCGAGTCGTGGATGTTGGGCTCCATCAGGGTGACGAACAGCCGTCCCTGAGTGCCACTCGTTTCACTCTTGAACTTGGTGGAGTTGATCTTGTGTTCAAAGCTTCTACCAGAAGCATTCTTGACCACAAAGCCCTTCTGATTGGCGGGAGTCATATCGTCAAAAAGAAGCGAGACTAACTCGACCTCCACATTGCGAAGCTCTCCCTTGAGAATGGTGCGTTTACGATTCACGCTACCTCCTTGGGGTAGTAATGATGTTAGTTTTTTTATGACGTTGTAGCTGACAAATCAGGATGGATAAGGATGCAAAAGTAATTGACATAGAATCGCTAAACTTAAACACTGCATTTAATATCAAAAATCTAGGATTGGGAGTTAACATGAATACTAATGAGAAGTTCATACAGCTAACGCAGAAAACCATAAGCACTAAGTATGATGAAATGGAAGACGGCACTATATTGCCAGTAAACCCTTGGACTATCGGGATTGGCTTATCCGGCAACAAAGGAGATACAGAAAAGAAAAATCATGTTGCAGCATTAAGACTAATAAACAGCGAATCTCAATTCCATATTGAATTAACGAGTTATTTAAACCCAGAGAACGATTATAAGGGAGACGCAGAGGTTATAACCATTTCTTGCTTTGGTGAAGATGAAAGCAAACGATTACTTGAAGCACTAGAAACAGCAGTGTTCCTACTTAAAAGTAAGCTACAAGAAAAGGAATATGGGCAACATGAGATGGCAGGATCAGGGTTTAGTGAAATCAAGGTTCAGTTATAATCCATTGTTTCATTTGATCCCATTTCGCTCGGTATAGAACAGTCGTTCGTCTTCGCTCTGCAGCACCTCCGTCAGGTTGCCGAAGTTAAAGTCTTCCGGCTTTACGTTCCAGCCGAAGTCGAAGTTGAACTCATTCGCCAGAGTTAAAGCGAGGCGGTTCTGCAGCGGTCTGACCACGAACTGGTAGAACATCCGCATATCGCTTCTATTATCGCCACCAAGCTGCCCTGGGATAAGCTGTGAGACGATCCTGGCGGGTACCCTGTGATAGGCGAGGATGCCTTCTCTGAGGTCTTTCTTTAGACCTAAGAAGCCACCTTCTCTGTCTTGCTGTCTGAGTGGCTCAAGGCGTATCTTCACGTCTCTGCTCTCACTCTCGATCAGCACTGTGGAGTGGCTCTTGGCATTGCCCTTTACCTCGGTGAGGGCTTTCTCGATCTCGGTATAGGCATCAGTTAGCACTTCATTGCCAGCTTCGTCAGTGACAGTTCCATCTCTGAGCGTTCCACCTTCCACGATAACGAAATAATCGATCATCAGGCCGTTCTTGAAGTTGTTATAGTCGAAGGTCTTAATCTCTCCGAGTATCTCAATATTGATAGCTATGGGCAGGCAGGCCAGGCCCCAGGCGTTTGATCTGTGGGTGGATTTCTTTACGTGGATGATGTCCTCGTAAGCAAAGTCCTTCTTCTGGTTGTTCTTGACTTGGATATAGTTGGGCTTGAAAAAGCCGAACTCGTCATAGTTCTCTACTATCTGCACTTCAGAGGGCAGCATGCGTTCCAGTCCCATCCACTGGCCTTGGGCGTTCCTCATCTTGATCAGGAAGCCGTTACCACAGGCCAGATAGAACTTTATCAGCTCTGCCAGGATGGTGGTCTGGTCTTCACAAGCAGGAAACTCAGCGTCTTTTAGCCAGCCATTAACCTGATTGTTCGTACACTCGAACTGCATGATGGTAGCCATAGTCAGGGCATCGATGCAACCACTATGGTACTCATCGGTATCCAGTAGATTGAGCAGATTGCTCATGGAATAGGGCTGTGAGACCACTTTCTTGGTCTCAGCAGCTTTGGAAACCAGTTGTTTCCCGACTCTACTCAGCTTTGATAGATCTATGGGTTCAGGTTTGTACTTGCTCTCCAGTAGATCACTTGCAGAGCTGATCGCCAGGTTATAGGCACCAAGTCGCATCACTCTCATGAGCCCGCTCCCGTGCCAACCTTCAGCAGGTCTATCTTGGCGATCCTGACCAATCTAGTGCCATCGATGCGGCTAGTGTAATACTCCACACTGGGCAAGTCCCGGTTCATCAGCTTGAGGTAGAAAGAGCGGAACTTGTCCTTGAGGTGATACAAGTCGGAATCAGGGTCATCCACATTCTGGGCATTGACGATCAGGAAGACTGTCCATGCGAGATCAGTACTGACATACTGTCTGGATGTGCCGTTCTTACCTGTCTCTGAGTCCATGATCACAATAGCGCAGGGAAGCACTTTGGGTATTGTGTCCTTGTTGAACAGGATAGTAGAGATATCGGAAAACCTCAAAGCATCTTCTATCCGCTTTCTTTCGGCTACGAATCTTTCATAACTTGTCATAGACTTACCTCGATATCGTTCAATTGTTGGTATATCCACTGCTCACGGTTGGCAATTAGATC
>JAVEUB010000280.1:0-3754 GCA_034005785.1 Cloacimonas sp. (SeqCode)
CAAGCTAAATATTTGCTCTCTCACATCCCCCCGTTTTTAAAACAGGGTATGATCATCTGTTGATTTTCATGCCATTTGCCTTTGTAGGGTTGGAGATTGTATCTTTGTAAAGAGTCAGTGAAAATTTCAAATTTAGCTCACTTGGACATTGTCCATAACAAGAAGATAACAAACAGGTTAAGATTATATCAAGAATAATGCTGGACTTGGACATTTCTCTTCCGACTTAGCTATTTAGTTCAATGAAAACTTCAAATTTGGGCTTTTATGGCGCACTTTGACAATATTCAGAATGGCTTATAGTCAATCTACAACTCTGATATTATTACGGTTATGAAAATCAAACCATCATCATTCATCCGGGAAATGACATCTTTTCTTCAATTGAAGTTTTCAGTGAGCCAAATTGAAGTCTTCTATAAAGAGTCAGCCAATATTGCAAATGGGCTTCGGTGTGACATGAGGGGATAAGGCTTTGATTGGTGGAGAGATAGATAAGATATGCTTTAGACTGTGTCACACCGAGCTTTGGACGTTTCTGGACTTGTTTGGATCAAGGTTATTGCAAATTTGCGCTGATTTTGGACTGGTTTCGGAAATCCTTGTTTATCAGTAAATTAGATCAGTTCCACAAAGGCGCAGTTGGACTGCAAGTGTGCCGATAAGAAAAACGTCTCTGGTCTGATCCTCGTCCAATATAAGAGTCTTGAAGTCTAAATTGAGGGGTTCGAGTACCAGTGCAAGCCTCTTGTGATCTAACTTTACACGTTTGAGGGTAATCCCTCCATCCACTCTCACAGCACAGATCTGACCGTCTGCACTTTCCCAGTCTATCGTCTTGTAGATCAGCACTATATCTTCGTTTCTGATCTTCGGAGCCATGCTATTGCCACTCACCATGAATGCCAGGTACTGGGATGCGCCTCGGGGAATGTAACTATCTGGTATTTCTATCTGTTTACGACTTTCCTTATCCTCGACTGCTTCGGTGGGGGGTCCGGCGGAAATTTCCGCCAAGATTGGGAAAACTGCGGAGCGAATGTAAGTATCTCCAAATTCATCTATTAGTAGCTGTCTGCCACCGATGATCTGATACCGCTGATTACGTTTTATGGTGTTGTCTTGCTCCCAGGGGCCGGGGATCATCATAGGTCCTTCACCCTTCAAAACCCAGTTGATGTTCACCTTTTCGTCTGCTAATTTGAGCAGAAATTCAGTGTCGGGGAAGCGATCATTCGTCTTATAACGTATGATTGAGTTCTTAGAAACACCGAATTTTTCGGCAAATTCCCATTGCTTCAACTGCATTGATTTCATAAGGGTTTGGATACGGTCACCTATCGTCATTTTGTCCACTGTTCCCCCTTTGGGGCTTTATTTCTGCTTGACAGTTCCTGTATGGGTATCATTATGTATCTGTGAACAACATATAAATACCCAAATGTTTAGTCAAGACAAATCATATAGAGTGAGTTTACGCGGCGGATTCTTCCGCCAGTGTGCAGAAAAAAAACTAAGTTCCCGTTTTCGCAGAAAGGACTTCCCAAGTTATTGCAATTGTGTGCAGTAGCACCACATTACAAAAAAAGGGAGGCGCTTATGAAAGCGACCACTTACGAGGCAGTCAGACGAGGGCGAAAAAGTGCTCGGTGTGACAAAATACTCGGTGTGACATGTGTCACACCGAAGCCCAAACGGGAACGGCAACAGTTAAAGCTATTGACGAGAGAGATTAAGAAGCGTGTCACACCGAGCGTCGGTATGACAAATGGAGATTTGCTCGGTGTGACAGAGAAAAGAGCCAATTTTGTCACAGTGAGGGTGATTCAAAGTGGAACCTACATAATGAGATTGAAAATGAGTAAAAAGAAGATTAAGGCGATCTGGCTCACTATAGAACGGGTGGGCGAACTCAAGGGCTGTTCGAATAGGACAGTCTGGCGATACATAAACGAACAGCAGTTAAAGACACACAAACAGTATGTAAAGACCGGGATGCGGACGATCAATAAAACCTTCGTCTTAACCAACCCTGAACTATACAATCTGGAGATTGCTCGGTGTGACATAGGGTTTGTCACACCGAGTGAGTTTGTGGAAGCAGAGATTGAAGTGGATGGCAAGCTATTGATCAGTGCCCTGATTTATGGATATACTCCCATAGCTGACGTGAATGGAGGTTCAGATGAGCTTCTATAACGTCACCTCCTCGGAGTATGCCCATTTCTATAACAACTACATCATGGGCACCGATAAGCAGCCGGAGGATGATCCTCAGACAATCACGACCACTATCGCAGTAATAGATAAGGCACCGCAAGATGAGCTTGAGTCCGAGGACTCTGACTGGATTGACGAAGATACCCTAAAGCCAGTTCCGGTTAAGGGACCTGCCTTCAAAGAACGCAGCCAGTCGGACTATATCGATCTCACTCCTCCGGACAACATCCCCTATAAATATGAAAACGAAGCCAGGCTTTATGGTCAGTTCTGCTCGACCGTGCTCTATCGGCTGGAACAATGCGAGTCAAGAGTTGAAGAGTGGAAGCGGATAACAGATGATTACAATAGAAAAGAGCTGATCTCAGAGCTATACGCCTTGTTAGGCAAACGCAATGAACGATGCCTGCGACTGTGGTTGGAACGCTATCTGGAAAGCAATCGGGACATGTTCTCACTGGTTCACAAGAACAAGAACCAGCTCAGAGGACGCAAAGTAACCTATATTGAACAGAACTACCTGCTTAACCTACTGCTCAATCCCAATAACATCAAGGTTGGCTCTGCCATCAGCAGTTTGAAAGTCGCAGCCAGAATGGATATCCTCGAATCTCCCAGTAGCGCACCTACCCTAAAACGCTGGTGCAATGACTGGGAAATGAGTAACAAAGCCATCTGGACTCAAGCCCGGAGCGGAAGCAAAGCAGTAGCTGAAAGCATCGTCAAGACCATTATCCGAGACGCCAGTCTACTGAATGTAGGCGATGTATGGGTAGCCGATGGACATAACCTGGCTTTTGATATCATGAACCCCAAGACTGGGAAAGCTCAACGCATGACCATGATCATGGTCTTCGACTGGGCAAGCCGCTATCCGGTGGGAGCCTCACTTGCCTTTACTGAAGACAGCCATCACATCCAAGTGGCATTCAGAAACGGCTTCCTGAACTGGGGAGCATTGCCGAAACGCATCTATCTGGATAACGGCAAGGCTTTCAAGAGTAAGCTCTTTCATGAGCAGTGGGACGACCATGATCTGGAACTGGAACTGGGAGGGATCTTCCCCCGGCTCGGGATCAATGTGGTCTTTGCCAAGAGTTACAATGCCAAAGCCAAACCGATCGAGCGGTTCTTCAGAACCTTCCAGGAGCAGTTTGAACGCTTTATCTCATCATTCCGAGGCTCTTGTATAGACGATAAACCTGCTCCCCTGATGCGTAACGAGAAGTGGGCAAGGAAGCTATTCGAAGCTCATCCTCCCACTATTGAAGAGACGATGCAGATGATCGCCTTCTATATCAGGCATATCTATGGTGAGAATCCTCACTCCGGACTGGGTGGCAAGACACCCTGGCAGGTATTCAGTTCATCCAAGCTGCCTGCTGACCGTTTAGTGGTACCCGGTAAGCTCAATAACCTAATGCTAAGTGCGGAACGGAAGCGTATCCGTAACAATGGCATCATCATCGATAAGCTACTCTATTGGGACATTGAACTGGTAAATCACATAGGCAAGGATGTAGTGATCAGATAC
>JAVEUB010000281.1:0-3774 GCA_034005785.1 Cloacimonas sp. (SeqCode)
ATATTGCGCGAGATGGCGGCTTCATCTACTTCCACCGGCTCGGCTACTTTGGTTTTCACTTTTTTGGTGCTGGTGATAATCGCTTTTTTATGTTTACTCTTATCGCCCAATTCCTCGTGATTTACCTTAACCTTGCCAAATTGCTTCTGTTCCAAGGGTTTTTTAATCTCTGTTCCTGCGGGAGCAACCGGTTTTGGTGGCGGAGTGCCATCGGGGCGTTTGCGATAATCCTGAGTGGGACGTCTGGTATCAGGCCTGGTATCAGGTCTGGAATCAGGTCGTTGTCCTGCTCTGGGAGTGGCAGAAGGATATGGAGGCCTGCGTACAGGAGCTTCAGCAGTGCGAGTTTCCGGCTTGGACTCAAAATAAGATTTCGGTGCCTCAGCAGCATGTTTATGGGGTTCCATTGGCTTAAGTGGTTCCGAGGTTTTATCTGTACCCGGTTGAGGCACAACGACAATGGTTTCAGGCTTAATTTCTTCACTAACTGGTATTTCTTCGCTAAGGCTTGGTTCAACTTCTTCAGGAATCGGTGGTGTCGGCTCACTTAGTGGTTCTGCTTTGGGTGCAGGAGTTTCGGGCTTGGCTTTGGCGGCCTGACGCAATTCTATCAGGCGTTTACGATCCCGTTCGGCACGTTTTTCCGCATCTATCTGCTCGTTGTATTTCATGCGGATTTTGTCCGCAACTTCACCTTCTATGAAGCTCATATGGCTTTTAATGTTCACACCCAGATCGGTTAGATGCTTCTTTAGTGCCATGGTGCTGATCTTCAGCTCTTTGGCCAATTCATGAACTCGTATCTGCAAAGTTTCCTCCACTATGCTTCAGCCTGCCAATATTCCAATATCTTGGCGGCAAAATTCTTATCGCTGATCCCGAAAACTCCCGAAACCGGCAATCCTAAGGCGTAGCTTATTTCTTTTTGTGTGCCCGTAACTATCATTTTCACCGGACCTGTACTACTGCTATTTATGTTTATAATACTTTTCTTGGTACGCTCGGATGTGTCTTCTGCAACTATCAGTAACCTGATGAGGCGATGATTCAAACCGCGAATACAGGCATCCAAGCCAGAGATCAGTTTGCCCGATTTTCGCGCAAACTGCATCAAATTCAGCATCTTAGCGTTCAAGCTTTCTTGCCTTTTTGCCTTTTGTGATACCGTTTTTTCCACAGCTCTAAGCCTTGGTAACATTCCGGTAAGGCACACAGGTAAAATTTCCTGCCTGGCAAGCACCGCTTAAGATCAAACACAATCCCTTCAGTTATGATACAGAAATTCAACAGCCTTATCTGGTCAACCTTTTTTTTGCACACCACACAGGTGCGTACAGGAATATGGTCGGCATGGCTGCTGCTATTTGACACTTAAAAAAACTTCGCTGCTTCTTTAAGGCGTTCGGCGGTTTTCTGTCCCATGCCATCCAGATTGCACAGCTCATCCACAGAAGCCATAAACACATCCTGCACACTGGTGTAACCGGCACTGCGAAGTGCCTCTGAAATCTTGGGTGTAACCCCATCCAGCTCTGTCACATGGCTAACTGTGCGTCGTTCTTTGGCCATCTTTTCATCAAATTCAGCCACTGTGTAAATATCTATTTTCATGCCGGTAAGTTTGGCAGCAAGTTTCACATTTTTACCTTGTTTGCCAATCGCCGTCACTTTGTCGCTTTCTTCCACAATCACACTTGCGGCATGATTGCGTTCAATAATTACACGCCTCACTCCATCGATACCAAGCGCGTTTTCGATCATCTTTTCGATATCTTCGCTATGCACCACAATATCTATTTGCTCACCGTGCAGCTCTTTGCGGATGGAATCTATGCGTGTGCCCTTGGGTCCAACGCAGGCTACCACAGGGTCGATGCGTGGATCGGATGTTTCCAGCTCCACCTTGGTACGGATGCCTGGTTCCCGCACAATTTTGCGAATCTTGATCTGCTCTTTGAATATTTCGGGAATCTCTGCTTCGAATAATTTCTTCACAAATTCAGGATTTGTGCGCGAAAGCACCATTGTAACGCCTCCCCCGCTGGCACGGATATTAACGATATATGCTTTTACGTTATCGCCAACTCGGTAGAATTCGTTTTCGATCTGTTCATCCAAAGGTAACAGCGCATCTGTATAGCCAATATCCACGCGGTAACCACCGTTATTTTCGTCGATGGTTTTAATTTTCCCGGATACAATAGTGTGCTTCTGTTTGTTAAAATCGCTTTGAATCTTTTCATCTTCCAGCTTACGGATCTTGTCCTGGATTATCTTTTGCGCTGTTTTCACCAGTTTGGGTTCAAAATCGTGCAAGGACAGTGTTTTTTCTATGTACTGCCCCAATGCGGCATTAGCATCATATTCATCGCGGGCATCGCTAAGTGATATCTGCCCCAGGTTTTCTTCCAGCTCCACCACCAGGCATTTGAACCTGGCTTTGATGTTTCCGCTGATGTCATCTACAAATACTTCCAGCTCCGCTTCGGGATCCAGTTTCTTAAGTAATGTGGAGTTAACCGCTTCCACGATTATTTCCTGGATCATCACCGGATCCAGTTGCTTAATTGCTGCCAGCTTGGATAATGCTTCCAGAATGTTCGCACTCATTCTTGTTCTCTCCCTTTGGGAATCTCTAAATAAACCGTTTTTGCTCGAGTTATGGCCTTGAAGGCAATCTCGAGGGGAATCCCCCGATCATCCAATTTTATCGTATCCTGGTTCACTTCAATCAAGGTACCCATAGTGGATTTCTTTTCCTCGCCATCACTATATTGCACCACAATCTTTTCGTTGATCGCACTTACATAATGGCTTTTCAGCTTTAATGGGCGCTCGATTCCGGGTGAAGATACCTCCAGATAGTAGCGCTCCGGAATGAGGTCAAAAGTCTCCAGTTCGTTACCCAAAGCCCGGCTGAAAGCAGCGCATTCGTCCAATAGGACTCCACCTATCTTGGTAAGATAAACGGTTATAATCCGTCCCTTCCCGGTAAGCTTCTCATCGATATCATACACTGCTACGTGCATTTCTTGGCATATCTTCTTGGCAATTTCTTCGATCTGTACTCGGTAATATTCCATCTGTTTGACCTCAATTTATTGTGTTAGTCGAGAGGTATGGAAGTAGAGATGTCCCGAGGACTTCACTCCTCTATACATATAGACTTCTCGACCTCGAGACTTAGACTCGTTTTTAACTAAAAAAAATAGCTATCCAAAGTAGCTATCTGTTTCCGCCTTAAACGGTTACTATATTATTCAAGCTGACAATTCTGACAGCTTTCACGCTTGTAGCCATCATTGCTGAAGGGGTCTTTCTGTCAATTCTTTTCTTTGGAAATAGTCCCCTGACTTCAGTGGGTATGTTTCACCAACCGGATAAAGAGCTTCTGCGAAAACGTTTTGTCATTAACGCGGAGGAGCTTGTGTGAAAACGCTTTTCATTCCTGCGGAGGCAGGAATCAAGCCCATTTATAAGGTCTGTAAGAACAGAAGATAATCATATATATATCAATGCTTTAATTGTGCCATCCCTAACGGGATTCATCAGAGCTGGATTCCCGCCTCCGCGGGAATGACGAAAAGGTTTTGGAGTTTTCACACAAGCTCCTCCGCGGGAATGACGAAAAGGTTTTGGAGTTTTCGCACAAGCTCGGAGGCAGGAATGGCAGAAGGTTTTTTTGTATATCTGCTGATCAAACAGTTTTTCTCTTGCTTGCATTGGCTTAGCATTGGCTATGCATTGTGGATGGGATGGACAATGCTAAGCCAA
>JAVEUB010000282.1:0-3790 GCA_034005785.1 Cloacimonas sp. (SeqCode)
TTCGCAACAATTTCAGACCTCCACTACCTGCCAGCCTATCAAGATATTGGCAACAAGCGCGGTTTTTGGCGCTTAAGCCTTAGCCTGTTGGTACCTGCCTACCACCGTGGTAAACTGGAGTTTCTGGCTAAATGCGGGCTTTGGGCAGATTTGATGCTGCTTTCCTGTTTCACTGACGCACCTGATTATACTATGCATGACGTCTGGACACAGCATCTTGCACATATTAAGGATATGATCTCTGCCCCACCCACCGCGTGGGAAAAAGCAGCCTATATGGCTATAAATGAGCAAATCCCCAGCCATTCAGAAGCATATCGTATAGCCTATCACCCTCATTACAGAGTGGTGTATCCCTATATCGGTAATCTTATGCAAGATATTTTAAACTATAAAGATACATTAAAGGAGCTTTCATGACACGCGTCCGTTTTGCCCCAAGTCCCACAGGTTATTTGCATATCGGTGGTTTACGCACCGCTTTATACGACTATCTTTATGCCCGCGCCACAGGCGGTAAGTGCATCTTACGCATAGAAGATACTGACCGCAACCGCGAAGTTAGCGGTGCTGCTGAAAGCCTGATAGATTCGCTGCATACCTTGGGTATAGATTTCGATGAAGGCCCCGGTATCGGAGGTGAATTTGCCCCCTACACTCAAAGCAAGCGCTTGCCTTTGTACCATGAACATGCCCAAAAACTCCTGGATAGCGGCCATGCCTATCACTGCTTTTGCACCCCTGAAACGCTTAACCAAATGCGCGAAGAGCAGCAAGCCCGAGGCGAATTTGTGAAGTACGATCGCAGATGCTTAGCGCTTACGAAACAAGAAGTCGAGGCTAAACTGATAGCAGGTGAAAAGCATGTATTGCGCCTAAAAATGCCAGACAACCACCGTTTTGCCTTTGATGATGAAGTGCGTGGACATGTAGAAATGGATGCTTCACAATCGGATGATCAGGTACTGCTAAAAAGTGACGGATACCCCACCTATCATCTTGCCGCTACAGTAGATGACCACTTTATGCAAATCACCCATGTAATCCGGGGAGAAGAGTGGCTATCAAGCACGCCTAAACATCTCTGGTTGTACGAATGTTTCGGTTGGAAAGCCCCTAAATGGGTGCATCTTCCTTTGATACTATCCACTGACCGCAGCAAGTTAAGCAAACGCATGAATGATGTATCAGTAGAAAGCTATATTGCAAAAGGTTACTTGAAGGAAGCACTTATTAACTTCGTAGCTTTATTAGGTTGGCATGGTAGTGATGACCGTGAAATTTACAGCCTTGAAGAACTTTGCCAAGCCTATACTTTGGAGCGGGTTAGCAAGTCTGGAGCGATATTTGACCTCACCAAGCTGGATTGGATGAACGGGCAATACCTTCGAGCTTTACCTTTGGAAGTTGTAGCCGAGCGGGTGGCACCCTTCTTTGACGCTGCAGGTATCTTAGTAAGCGATAACTCCCAATTACACAGGATCATAGCTGCTGCCCGAGAACGTAGCACCTTGATACCAGAATTGGTGGAATACAGCAAAATGTTCCTTACGCAGTTGCCATTAAGTGAGGCTGATGAGGATATATTAAACAATGCTGATTCACAAAAGGTTTTAACCTGGTTTGCCCAAGAACTGCCGATAGCATTTCCACTAAATGATGATAAAGTGTATGAGCTAAGTAAACGTGGCATGGAAGAACTTTGCATAAAAGGAAAAGCCTTTTACACTCCGCTACGCCTTGCCTTAATCGGAGTTGCACATGGCCCTGATTTACCCACTATTTTCGCAATTCTGGAGGATGATGGTGCGCTGAACAGGATTAAATCGCATATTGTATAAACACCATGAAAAAAAGCGATTTTGACTCTAAAAATCTGCATGCACATGAAAAGAAGCTAACGCTAATTACTTTGGTTGCAGATTTTTTTAGTTAAAAAGCGGGCTACGTTACTTTGCAATCCGCGGTTTAGCTCATATTTTTGTAGCCCAAGATTTCTTGTTCTTCCATAAAACTACGTGGCACAAAAAGATAAGTCAAACCCACCCCAAGGATGGCTCTCAACCTAAGCTTGGTTAGCTTATTTGCCAATCTGTGTATAAATATCAACACAATACCTACTTGAAACTAAAATGATTCATTGACTGATTAAGAGCAAATGAATATTATGGTTTTAAGGTGTGAAGGCAAAATCAGGCACCGGCCATGGAGGATAAAATGGCAAGAACTATTCCTTTAGAGGATTTCTTCAGGAATCCAGAGAAATCAGATGTCCAAATATCTCCCGGAGGGGACTATCTATCCTGGATGGAACCCTACAATACCAGAATGAATGTGTTTGTAAAGAACCTGAAAACCAATGAAATTAAGCGGGTTACTGAAGCCACGGAAAGAAGCATATACGGCTATTTCTGGGGCGGAAAAGAACGCATTGTGTATGTGGATGACAAGGGCGGAGATGAGAATATTCACCTTTATGGAGTAACTTGGGATGGCTCCAATCCCATCGATCTCACTCCCTATGACAACGTAAAATGTGATATTATTGACGTTCTGGAGGATGATAACGAGCATATCCTGTTCAGCATGAACAAGCGAGATCCAGAAGTATTCGATATCTTCCGGCTGAACATCATCACCGGAGAGATGAATCTGATTGCCGAAAATCCCGGAAATATAGCTGCCTGGATTACAGACCACGATGGTAAACTGCGTTTAGCTTACACCACCGATGGTGTGAACAATAGCATATTGTATCGCGAAACTGAGGAAAACCCGTGGAAGGAAATCGCCCAATATGATTTTCGTGAAAGTGCGCAACCCCTGTTTTTTACAATGGATAACAAGGCTTTATATGTAGCCTCCAACGTGGGAAGAGACAAAGCAGCGATTTTCGAATTTGACTTGCATACCGGTAAAGAAGGTAAACTGATTTACGAACATGAACAAGTTGATGTTTATAATTTACTATATTCCAAAAAACGCAAGGTAGTTACCGGTGTCAGTTTCGAAACTGATAAAACCAACTACCATTTCTTCGATGACTACCGTAAAAAGATACAGGATTTTGTGCATGAACAGCTCCCTGGCATGGACACCTATCTTTCATCATATAACCTTGACGAAACCATGTACATCGTCCGCACTACAACCGACAGAACCAGGGGTTCTTACTATCTTTTAGACTTGAACACCTGGAAACTAACCAAGCTGTTCGATTTATCACCTTGGCTGAATGCAGACGAATTATGCGAAATGAAACCTGTAGAATACACCTCCAGAGACGGAATACAAATCAATGGTTACCTAACCTTACCACTTGATAAAGAAGCTAAGAATATGCCAATCGTGATTAATCCCCATGGGGGACCGTGGTATCGCGATAGCTGGGGCTTTAATTCTGAAGTGCAGTTTCTTGCCAATCGTGGCTATGCCGTGTTGCAAATGAATTTCAGAGGCTCTACCGGCTACGGCAAGGAATTCTGGATGAAGTCCTTCAAACAGTGGGGCTTAAGCATGCAGGATGATATCACCGATGGCGTTAACTGGCTTATAGAACAAGGGATTGCCGATCCACAGCGCATAGCCATTTATGGCGGTAGTTATGGCGGTTACGCAACCCTGATGGGTATCGTTAAAACGCCTGATTTATACGCCGCGGCAGTGGATTATGTGGGTATTTCCAGTATGTTCACCTGGCTTGATTCGTTCCCTGCTTATTGGCTACCAATGCAGAAAATGATCTTCGAAATGGTGGGTGTCCCGGAAGAGGAAAGGAATACCTCGCTGC
>JAVEUB010000028.1:0-15902 GCA_034005785.1 Cloacimonas sp. (SeqCode)
TGGTGAATAATGGCAGCTTCAGGGAAGACCTGTTCTATAGGCTGAATGTGGTACCGGTATTTACTGTGCCCCTGCGCGAGCGGTGTGAAGATATTCCGCTGTTGGTAAGCCATTTTTCCCGCATGCTGGCCACCGAACTTGGCACTCGCCCCAAAGAATTTAGCGTTTCCGCCATGCAGTACATGAGTAAACCTCAGTATCCCGGTAATGTGCGCGAACTGCGTAATATCATCGAACGGATTTATTTGCTGTGCGATAGGGAAGTATTGGAACCCAGTGACATCGAAAACTTGCTCCCCGGAGCTGCGATAAATGCCGAGATGGCAGGATTTTGGAAAAACACCAGTAGCTTTACCGAGAAGAAAAAGGAATTTGAGAAACGCTATCTTAGTGCACAATTGCAGATATTCGGAGGTAACGTTAGCCGCACTGCTGAAGCTTTGGGTTTGCAGCAAAGCAATCTCTCCCGTAAGCTACAGGAATTGGGGATAAAATAGTCGTGAGGTCTGGAGGTTGAGAGGCCAAGAGGAGGGGAAAAGTGGAAGGGTGGAAGGGTGGAAGGGTGAAATGGTGGAAAAGTGGAAAGGTGAAACACGCTGTGAAGATAGAGTTGCATACCTGGAACACCGACTTCAGTCGGTTGGTTGCACAGGATTTATCCGGTGCTATGGATGCAATGATAGCTTGGTATTGGATACATCTATACCAACTGAAGTTGGTAGAACCAACCGACTAAAGTCGGTGTTCCAACATGAAGCAACAGCGCAAATCTCACCTGCCAAAGGCTCTCACTTTGTAAATCTCACAGCCAAAGGCTCTCACCTGCGAAGCTCTCACTGCCGAAGGCTCTCACTCCCCATAACCTGCCGGATCATCGCATCCAGGAACAAATCTCCGGTTTCCACGGCAGCAAACGGCTGGAAACCAAGATATTTATCCCATTGATCCAATACATAATCGTGGCTTACCACTCGGTAAACTTGGTCTGGATCGAGGGTTTTGCCGTTGATCTCATAGATTTGTTTCTTGTGTTCGTGTCCGCCTGGGCAGTTTTGCTCTATCCAGCCTGTAGCGCTGCTTTGTAGGATGTCATAGGGTTTATCGATAGCATGTTGCTTGTTCAAGGCATCCATGGTTAGTAGATCGCGCCCATAGCAAGAGAAAAGCACAACATAGTTATTAAAGGGCAGCAGTTCGTGCATATCCTGCAAAGTTAGGGGTCCGGCTGGAATGGCTTTGCGTATTCCACCACAATTAATTAGCGCAAGATCAGGCTTGTAGGGATCGGAGTATTCCGCCTTCAAAGCTTCAGCCAGCCAGCGCGAAACTATTGTCTCTTGGAATTTATCTGGAATCCAGGCTTCCGGCAGATTGGCAATGGTTTTGCCCAATTCTGTTTCCAGGCTATCGGCAATGGTCTGGATAAAGGCACTCAGCGGCGTTTTGGGCATGGTTTCAGGCACCATAAGCGGGATCATGTTATATTGTATTGTTTCAATGCGATCGTTCACTACATCAAGGTCTAATTTGCCCAGAGCACTCAAATGACTTCCCGCAGAAGCAATGTAAATCCCGTTCACTTGCATAGGGTTGTCGATAAAAACGTGTGAATGGCCTCCGATGATCAAATCTACGCGGTTATCCAGGCTTGTTGCCAGAAGGCTGTCCGCTTCGTAGCCGATGTGGGTAAGGAGGATAATCAGATCAGTTTGTTTATCCACTTCGTCCAGATACTTGTCCAGAGCTTGTTTGTAGGGCAAAATCTTTAGCCCGGCAATGCTTTCGTGCCGCACCTTTTCGGGCAACTCGGTAAGCGTGAAACCAAAAACGCCAACTTTCAGGGAATCCAGGCTGAATATCTTATAGGGCACACCCCCAAAGGGTTTGCCGTCTTGGGTTTGAAGATTGGTGCTGATAAAGGGGTAGTTGGCTAATTTGTTTAATTGAATGGTGTTAGCTTGGCTTTGGTCGAACTCGTGGTTTCCGAAAGTGCTGGCATCCAGCTTGAGCAGGTTGAACGATTCGATTACTGCTCCACCAATGGCACTCTTGAAGGGCAAGGACGCAAATACCGAGCCTGTTTGTTGGTCTCCAGCATCCAAATAGAGGGTGCGTTTGCTGGCTGAACGCTCTTGGTTCAGATAGTATTCCAGCGTGGCATAACCGCTCCAGGCACCTTGCTTGGATTTCTGCGGAATATAGGATCCATGTGAGTCGTTTGTGTGCAAAATACGTATCGGCACAGCGCCAAGGACGATGGTTATTAGTAGTAGAGCAACGATGCTAAGTGTACGTTTCATATCTCTTTCCTTAATATCATATTAGGGCTGGATTCCCGCCTCCGAGCTTGTGTGAAAACGTTTTGTCATACCCGCGGAGGCGGGTATCCAGCCCATTTACAAGTTCTGTAAGAACGGAAGATAATCATATATATATCAATGCTTTATTTGTGACATCCCTAATGGGATTCATCAGGGCTGGATTCCCTCCTCCGCGGGAATGACAGAAGGTTTTGCAGTTTTCGCACAAGCTCCTCCGCTGTAATGACAGTAGTGTTTGTAGGTTTCGGTGTTCTCTGTATCATCGGTTCTCGGAGGTTAAGTTAATTCTGGCAATAAGATAGTAATTTTAGATGCGTATTGCTCACGCAGATCCTTAACCATTCTGCTGATGATATATTCCTTTTCAATTTGTTGTAAACGTGCATAGAGGCTATCTTTGATATCATCAAAGGGAATAGTTTGGAAGTCTTTGCGGTCGGTAAGCATCAGGATATGATAGCCATAATCCGAAGAAAAGGGTTGGCTGATCTCTCCTTTTTGCATAGAAAAAGCTACTAAATCTATTTCGGGTATCATTTTTCCTTTGTGGAACCAGCCAAGATCTCCACAGGATGCGTTACTTGGGCAATCTGAACACACTTTGCTGTAGCTATTGAAATCGGCTGCAGAATGGATAAGTTCGCGTAATTTAACTGCTTTATTTTTAGCATCTCCATTCTTGTTAGAAACAAGAATATGAGAACAGCGCACTCTTTCGGAGCTTTGAAAGATTTCTTTACTTTCTTCGTAAAATTCCTGTAACTTCTGGCTGGAAATAGGAATATCTTGGGGACATAAGGATTTAACAAACTTCTTAACCATAATCTGTCGCCGAATTAGCATTTCCAGTTCACCGGCGCTAAGTTCTTTCACTATTTCGCTGGAAAGGCCAAGCGGTTCTTCCTGCTCAATTAGCTCCAGCATAGCATTTTCATATTCAAGATCAGAAACGTGTATGCCGCTTTCCACTGCTTTCACGTACAGTAAACACCGATCTATCAAGCGTTTTAACGCAGATTTTCTGCCAAAGATCAGCTCCAGGTCTTGGATTTTACTGCACTCTCTATCCAAGTCCCGCGTGCTTATCTCTATCTCAAATACTTTTGCGATTATTTGCATCCTTATCCTCAGTAGAAACTGTCTTCAATCTTTTTTACAGTCTCCGATAGTTTAATCTGAGAAGAGGTCAATGTCAAATCAAAAGTGCATCTACGATACCAAGTAGTTTGACGCTTGGCATAATTACGGTGATGTTGTGCTGCTAAAGAGCTACATACGTCCAAAGTGGCCTGTTCTAAAAAATATGGCATGAATTCCTTATAGCCCAAGCTGTTTAGCCCTGGAGAGGATTCTGTAAAACCCAATTTAAACAAACCGGCAATTTCCTGGATCAGCCCATCCTTCAGCATCTTCTGCATACGTGAATTTATGCGCAGATACAGCTCGTCCCGGGGAGGATTTAGTAAAATACGGAAAACCTTGTAGGATTTGCTTTGCGCTTGCTGCCGCCAATGCTCAGTTATCGGAATTCCTGTACCTAAAGCTATTTCCAGACCACGTAACACACGCTGAACATCATTGGCACTAATCTTGGCGGCAAAAACAGGATCAAGCTCAACAAGCTGTTTGAACAGTAAATCCAGACCTTCGTTGATAAGCCTATCTTTCAGCTCAAGTCGTATGGCAACAGGTAATTCGGGAAGAGTAAACAAGCCCTCAATCAGGCTGCGTATGTATAATCCAGTGCCCCCGCAGATGATGGGAAGTTTTTGTTTCGCATGCAAGCCACTAATTATCTCAGATGCATCTTTTACAAAGGCTCCTGCGTTGTAGCTTTCATCTGGATTGATGATATCAACAAGGTGATGGGAGATTCTATCTCTTGCAGCAGGGGATACTTTGGCTGTGCCGATATCCATGAAACGATAAATCTGACGTGAATCTGCAGAGATTATCTCCGTTGCCAGCGCTTCAGCCAGCTCCAAAGCCAGTTGTGATTTTCCCGATGCAGTAGGCCCTTCAATGCAGACAAATGAGATCATAGAGTGCGTTTGAATTTCTTTTCGAAATCGCCAATCGGCATCTTCAGGATAAGTGGACGACCATGAGGACAGAAATAGGGAACATTGCAGGCAAAAAGGTCGTTGATAAGAGCCAGCATTTCTTTGCGTGAAAGCTTATGATTAGCCTTGATAGCTGCTTTACAGGCAATAGATTTTGCCAAACTATCCCTGAAATCATTGTTAATTTCCAGCTCTTGCTCCAGTGTTTTTAAGATTTCGATAAACACCTGCCCACCCTTAAAATCACCTAATTCGGCTGGGATTTCTTCGATAACCAAAGAATCACCACTGAATTTCTTTAGCACGAATCCGATCTTTTCCAGCAGCTCCAGATTGCTTTCGATAAGCTCTTTTATTTCCGAGGCTATATAGGGCGGAATATCTATAACCAAAGGGATTATCAGCTTTTGCCGCATCGCCGGAGCACCTGCTGTGCGATGAATAAGTTTTTCGTAGATAATACGTTCATGCGCTGCATGCTGATCTATAATCACCAAACCATCTTCCACCTGGATAAAGATATAGGTGTTGTGCAACTGCCAGGGATTGATGTAGTCTTCCTCGTTCTTAAGCAGGATATCATACTTCAGAGAGTCATTTGGTTGGTCGGTAAGTATCTCCTGCACTTCGCTCTCTTCTTTGGCAGCATTATAGATGGGAATACCATTACGCTGAGGCTCTGGTTCTCCCCTAAATAAATCATCCTGATACAGATTATCGAATTCTTTCTTATTCTCGGAGTAGCGCGGAACATCTGTACTTTGCACAAAAATATCGCGTTCCAGTGAAGTAATGTGCTGCACCGGTGCATAAGGCTGAAACTTCTGCCGGGCTGTAGCAAATTTCTCTTCCTCGTACTTGGTAAGGGCACGGGTAATTGTTTCGAAGATGAGAGCATGGACAAGGTTATTTTCCCGAAAGCGCACTTCATGCTTGGCAGGATGCACATTTACGTCAATCTGTTCGGCTGGTACATCCACAAAGATGATATATGGAGGGGTGGTGCCTTTTTGCCAGGCTCTGGTTTTCAGGATGAACGGCTCGTAAGCAGTTTTGATGCTGTGTTTCACTGTTTTATCGTTGATAAAACGTCCATTGATGAACGTGTATTGGGCATCGATTAACTTGTCGCGCCGATCTTCCAGCCCGAAGATGTAACCACTGACCTGATAGCTGCCATTAGAGCCAGAAATTGGGATGATATCATCACTAAAAAAACCGCTGCCAAACACTTCGCTCATGCGTTGGCTTAGTTCACTGGTGGCAATGTAGGAAAGCTTTTCCCGATCATCCATAACCAGTTTAAATGACACATGGGGGTACAATATTGCCTGGTAATGGATGTATTTCAGCACATGACGAGCTTCCACTGCTGTCGTGCGCAAAAACTTGCGGCGGGCCGGAAGTGTATTAAACAAACCCCTGATGGTAACAACCGTACCGATATTGGCAGAGGTCTTTGACACATTGCTTAGTTTACCGGAATGGAATTCTATCACAGTGGCCATCTCGTCATCTTTACTGCGGGTAAGCATTGATAGGTTGGAAACTGAAGCTATGGAAGGTAAGGCTTCACCTCTGAACCCCAATGAGCCGATATGGATGATGTCCTCTACCGTTCTGATTTTACTGGTGGCATGGCGCTCAAACGCCAGCAAAGCATCATCACTGCTCATGCCAAAGCCGTTGTCAATCACGCGAATAAGATCTTTTCCGCCATTCTCGATAACTACGATGATACTTGTGGAACCTGCATCCAGCGAATTCTCTACCAGCTCTTTTACCACCGAGGCTGGACGCTCGATAACTTCACCCGCAGCTATTTTATTGCGTACGTCCTCGGATAGGATGTTTATCAGTTTCATGGCTAATAACGGAAAATACTACCGTTGGTAAATTCGCGGATGATGGAGTTATACGGTACAAGCGCATCTGAGATATCCTTACTGTGAGAAATCAGGTGTAACAACCTTTGTGCTTCCATAAATGCTGATGAGGAAGGTGAAACGTTGTGCAACAATTTCCAGGCATGTTTACGCAATACACCCAGCTCATAAGTGAGGCTGCTGTTGAACATGTAGTCCGCATTTTCCTGATAGGGGAAGATATTCTTTTCTTCACCTTCACGCACATCGCGCCAGCGGGTAATGGTTTCTTCGGCACTATAGCCCCGGTATTGATGGTCGCGAATAATTCTGCGTAATAACCGGCAATCGGTGGTTGGGATGCGGTTATGGTTGTCTATGTTCAATTGGTTTAGCGCACTAATATAAATCTTCACCTTCTTATTATCGGGCACGGAAGCTGTTAGTGTTTCATTCAAACCATGTATTCCTTCCATTATCACCACGTTGTCTGGCCCCAGTTTTACATAAGTATTGCTGCGGCGTCTTAGCCCTCGAGTAAAATCGTAATGAGGAAGCTCTATCTGTTCTCCGCCAAGTAATTGCGTAAGCTGCATATTCAGAAATTCCAAGTCCATCGCATAGATGGATTCGAAATCAAAATCGCCATTAGGTTTACGGGCAGTTTTATCTCTATTGATAAAGTAATCGTCCATACCCATCACGATAGGCTTGGCTTTGCTGGCTTGAAGCTGCACGCTTAAGCGCTTGGCAAAGGTAGTTTTACCAGAAGATGAGGGACCTGCAATCAAGATCAACTTTACTTCGCTTTGGGTAACGATATCGGCCGCAATTTCGGCAATCTTCTTCTCATGCAAAGCCTCTTCTACCAGGATAAACTGCGATATTTCGTAAAGATCATTAAGCTTGTTAATATCCAGGATGTTATGTACACGCAGGATATCCAGCCATTTATCGTGTTCCTGGTGCAGGGCAAAAACTTTTTTGGGTAGGCGAAAGGGGGCTAATTTCACCGGAACTGGCTCAGCTTGAGGTTCCTGGTTTGAAGGCGGAAAACGCAACACAAAGCCCGGTGCCAGATAGATTATATCAAAGCCAGTAATCATGCTTGTACGATCGGCAAGTGGGCGAATAAAGCGATCGTAATACTTACCACAGCGATACACATGCACGCTTTCCTGATAGTTATATTTCAGGTTTTTAACTACATCCTTGCGCCCCATGGCATTGAATATATCTATGGCTTCATCGGTTTTCACTTCTATGCGGTCGATAGGTAAATCGGCCGCAACAATGTTCTGCATCTCTTGTTTGAAACGGGCACAATCCTGTTCAGTAATCCTTTCGGCATTGAACAATTCGCAAAACACGCCATCACCAATGGAATGCTCCACTACGAGGCTATGCTCGTTTCCCATCAACGTATGCATCGCCTTAGCCATGATAAATATAGCCGAATCCTGATAGATACGATTTCCCTCGGGATGATCGTAAGTGATGCAATTTATAAGAGTTTCACGATCGGGGAGGTAATCTTCATTGACATATTCCCGATGGTTAATTTTATAGGACAGCACGATGTTTCGGTCGATGGTAGTCCCCTTAATAATCTGTGCGATCGAACGGGGCTTATCCAGTTCTACCAAACCGTGCTTGATGCCGTTTAGTCTAACGTCTATAATCATATTTATGTTTCCTGTTTAATTCCCACATTATGCAGGAATCTGTGTGATTTAGTTTAGAATGTCATGGTTTCAGACAGGCATATTTAGTCAAGATATTAGGAGAGAAGAATAGATGAATAAATTAAGCAAGAAACAACGCTTGAAAAGAGAAATCAGCCACTTTGCCGGGATCATCTTCGGTGCAGTGTTCTTTGCCATAGGTTACTCCTGGTTTTTACTGCCATATAATATGGCTCCAGGTGGCGTGGGAGGTTTGTCGCAGATACTCTACCGTTTTTTTGGCATCCCCAATGGCCTTTCGATGATTATGATCAATATTCCACTTTTCGTAGTCAGCTTCATCTTCATCGGCAAGTCGTTCGGTACTAAAAGCCTATATGGCATGCTGGTAAGTGCAGGAATGACAGACCTTTTTAGCTTTCCCATGTTGCATAAACTGGGGTTTATCAGTGATCTTGCGCCTTACACGCATGTAATGGATGGCCACACAATTTATGCCATGCTAGCGCCCCAAGATCTTTTCCTCAGTGCCATTGCGGGAAGTGTGATGCTGGGCATTGGATTGGGCTTAATCTTCCGTTTCAGAGGTTCAACCGGTGGCACCGATATTCCTGTGGCTTTGATTAAGCAGAGAGCTAATATCTCCATCGGAACAGGTTATTACATTGTGGAAACAGGAATCATCCTTTTGGTAGCATTTGTTATGAGCGATCTTAAATTACTTATCTGGGCTTATCTGAATCTGTTCATAACCACCAAGATTACCGATCTTGCCAGCGAGGGCTTGCCCTATATCAAAGGTGTATATATTATCTCCGATGAAGTGGATGATATCCGCAATCAGATTTACGAAAACCTTGATCGTGGGGTAACCTATCTGAAAGGAGTTAGCGGATTCAACAAGCGGGATATCAACGTGTTGTTTGTGGTGTTGAACCGTCGCCAGGTTCCCCAATTAACCGATATTGTAAAAGAGGCCGATCCAGATGCATTCATGATCTTAACCGATGTATATGATGTTTTGGGCTATGGCTTTAAAAGCCGGAAGCTAAATCTGAGCGATGGGCATTAACCATCAATGCAACAGACATACCCCAAAATATTAATGGTCACAAAACATTTGACACGTAAAGCGAACTGAATTATCGTGGCATTACACTACTAATTTTGCAGAGGAATCAGCAATGTATAAAGAACCATATCACTTTAATGTTGAACGTTACATAGATCCCAAACGTTTCGCACAGATCAAAGAATTCGCCTGTGGCTTGCCTACTCCTTGTTTAGTATTGGATTTGGATTTGATCCGCACCAAGTATCAGGAATTACAAAGCAACTTGCCCATAGCTAAGATATACTATGCTGTAAAAGCCAATCCTCGCGACGAGATTGTCTGCTTGCTGGCCGATTTAGGCTCTAATTTTGATGTTGCCTCGCGCTATGAGCTTGATCAAATGCTACGTTTGGGAATAGACCCCAATCGCTTGAGTTATGGTAACACGGTAAAGAAGAAAAGCGATATTAAATACTTTTACGATCATGGTGTGCGGCTGTTTGCCACCGATAGCGAACTTGATTTGCTGAATATAGCAGAAAACGCTCCCGGTGCCAAAATCTTCTTTCGCATTCTTACCGAAGGGACAGGTGCCGATTGGCCGCTTTCCCGCAAGTTTGGCTCGCATCCAGATACCATTTATCACCTGATTCTGCAATCCTCAGAAATGGGCTTGAACCCTTGGGGTATATCATTTCATGTAGGTTCGCAACAGCGCGATATAGGCCAATGGGATGACGCCGTGGCAAGATGCAAGTATCTCTTCGATGCTGTAGCCGAAGAAGGCATAGAATTAAAAATGATTAATATCGGTGGTGGCTTTCCTGCCAATTATGTGGATCCCACCTTTTCTGTGAAAGAATACGTAGAAGAAATCCTGCGCTTTATCCAGGAAGATTTTGGCGAAAACCTGCCGGATATTATCTTAGAGCCAGGCCGTTCTTTAGTAGCCGATGCAGGCATTATTGTAGCTGAAGTAATCAATATCTCCCGCAAGTCCAAAAACAACCTGTATCAGTGGGTGTATCTGGATATTGGAAAGTTTGGCGGGCTTATCGAAACAATGGATGAATCCATCAAGTTCCCCATCTACTTCCCCAAAGAGGGCATGGCTGAAGAAATTATTCTGGCTGGCCCCACGTGTGACAGTATGGATGTTTTGTACGAGCATTTTCGTTATCATATGCCCGATAGCGTTGTACCGGGAGATAAAGTGTATATTTTCACTACGGGAGCCTATACTCAGAGCTATTCTTCGGTTAATTTTAACGGGTTCCCACCTTTACAAGCTGTAATTTATCGCGATAATCAAGGAGATGATTAATGAAAAGATTACCCGTTGAGGCACTGCAAGCATTCATGCAAGAAGTGTTTATCCGCATAGGAGTGCCAGCCCAAGACGCAGCTATTTGTGCTGAAGTGCTTATAGCCAGCGATCTAAAAGGCATCGAATCGCATGGAATTGGGCGCTTGAAGATGTATTACGACCGGATTAAAGCTGGCATCCAGAATCCCATCACCACCATAGATGTAATTCGGGATAAATATGCCACTGCCGTGTGGGATGGTAATCATGGCATGGGGCACGTGATAGGCAAAAAAGCCATGCAAACTGCCATCGATAAAGCTGCACAATACGGCCTTGGCTCTGTAGCAGTGCGCAATTCTACCCATTATGGTATTTGTGGCTATTATGCTGAAATGGCAATAAAACAGAATATGATCGGTGTCACCTTCACCAATGCCAGGCCTTCAATTTGCCCTACAAACGGGGTTACTCCTCTTTTGGGCACCAATCCCATCTGTTTCGGTGCACCCACAGACCTCCCCTATCCCTTTTTATATGATGCCGCTACATCCATATCGCAACGTGGCAAAGTGGAACAATATGCCCGCGAAGAAAAAACAACCCCACCGGGTTGGGCTATCGATCTGGAAGGTAAGCCCTACACAGATACCAAAAGTTTGCTGATTGCCTTAACCAAACAAACTGCTTCCATGCTACCCCTTGGTGGCACAGAAGAAGTTTCAGGCAGCCACAAAGGTTACGGCTTGGGAACAATGGTGGAAATACTAAGCGCTGCCCTGCAAGATGGAGCATACCTGAATGGCCTCTTGGGGCAAGATGAAAGTGGGAAACCTGCACCCTACTGCCTGGGGCATTTCTTCCTGGCTATAAATATCGATTTTTTTACTGATCTCGATAAGTTCAAAGCTGCCACAGGAGCCATCTGCCGCGAGCTGCAAAAATCTCAGCTATTCCCCGGCAAAGAACGAGTGTATGTAGCTGGAGAGAAAGAATATGAGATAGAGCAAAGAGTAAGGGCAGAAGGGGTGCCCATTATCCCCAATCTCCAGAAAAACATCGAGATCATGCAAGCAGAACTATCGCTGCAGATGCTTTCGCTGTAAAACATTTCTTGGCATAGCAGGCTGTTTGAATTATCTTGAAATTATAATTAATAACTGACACTAAGGAGAACATGTGAAAAAACTAACACTATTCTTGATACCCCTCCTGCTTATCAGCATTCTTGGTGCCGCGGATTTTGACCTATCGGGCGAATTTCGCACCCGCGCAGCTATGTATAACGATACAGCCGAAGATGCAGGTGGTCACATCGACAGCCGTTTCCGCCTGGGCTTGGATTCTACAATAATTGATGGCCTCAAAATTCATGCCATGTTTGAAGTTGGCAATATACTTTGGGGTGATAGTGCCAGCGGTGGCGGACTTGATACCGGTGGTATAAACGTTAAAACAGATGAACTGTATATTGATTATCTTATCAAAGCCTTGGATGCTAATGTCCGCGTTGGGCAGCAATATTGGGGTGATCATCGCGGATTGGTTCTGGACGATTTCTTTTCTGGTGTTGTGCTAAGCAAAGAAACCTCGGCTGGAATGAAAGCAGAATTGGGATTGCTGAAAGTGATGGACACTAAGATGAACAAAGATGGTTTTTACGATGTTCTGATGGCTAATCTGGAAGGCAAACTGTTTGTTCCATTTGGACTGGCTGTGATGTATGGCAACCAGGTAGATACCACTGATGTAAGCACAGGGAATATTTCTATTTTGCCCTATATTACTTTAAGTGCCGGGCCTGCTACATTGGATATTGCTCCTTTCTTCGATTACCAGATTCTTTCCGAAGTTGATGACGAAATGGGGTTTGGTGTATCAGCCAAAGCAGATGTGGATTTGGGCATTTTTGCCGTAGGTGGAGATGTGCTTTATGCTGGCGAAAATGGCATCACCACCCTTAGCCCATGGTACCAGAATGGCTTGTACCTCTATGGAATAGGTGCCCACCATGATGGCTTGAATCTCTATTGGGATACACCCTATAGCTTCAATAGCGATAACTTTATCAGCGCTGTGGCAAACATCGGTGTTCCTATTAGCAACAAGGCAAAAGTGTTTGCTGCTGCGGGATCAGTTTCTGAGCTTGGCACAGAAATCAACGGTGGTATCGAATTTCAAGTTATTCCAGACACGATGTCCCTCACTGGATATGGTGCTTATGGCATGCATGATGAAACAGATGTAAATAACTATGCCTTTGGTACAACCCTACAGATAAACTTCTAAAAACTATTACTTGCCACAACATACTAATAACCCGGGACTTCGGTTCCGGGTTTTTTGCAGTTAACCTTGCTTGCATTACGCCACCACTACGCGCTGCACCCGTAATGGTAGCAAGGAAGATGTCCCGTGCTAAATAATTTAAGCCCCGGTTTTTACACCAGGGCTTAATCTATTAACCGGTTAACTAATTAACCCTTTATCTATTTAACTACCAGAACCTTGGCGTCTCCGCTATTCTTGCCTTGTTGCCAGCGCACAAAGTATACGCCTGTGGATACTGCTGTGCCATGCATATCTTTGGCATCCCACTTGCTATCTGATTTATCAGGATTCTGCACTGTGAACTGCTTTACTAATTGCCCCTTCAGATTGTAGATTCTATACTGTGCCGCAGCATTGCTGGTGCTGGAAAATTTAAAATTAGCCGATTCACTAAATGGATTGGGATAAATTTGCAGAAGTGGGGCTACTACTGCCACTTCATCTTCGGCGCTGCTATAAGCTGACAATACCACATTAGCGGTTCCAACTCCCGCTACAGGCGTGCTATTGTAATAGAAAGCAGTGGTCACCAGTTGAGTTACGGAGATACTAGTGCTATTGCCTATGGCGCGGAAATTTAGCTTTAGCAAGATGCCAGACCCAGTAAGTGCCTGTTCGGAATCACAACTGATGGACACTACACCCGGAGTATTTACAACTGCAATGGGGTTCAATCCTGCGCTCATAGTATCAGTTTTGTCCATCCCAGTGAATTCCAGCTTTTCGGGGTTGAAGCTCACATTGCAAGCATAGTGTGTAACATTCCAGGAAGGCAATAGATAGGTGGTAGCCATACTACTGGTGCCTATGGCTTGATAGGTCAGATGCATCATGTTGGATAAGCTGATTTGGCTGGCAGCCAGGTTTGCCACAGGGGCAACTGCATTCACCATGATGCTATTGGTATTAGTTACAGAGCTGGTATTGTAGTGCATGGACATTAAATCAAAAAGGTAATCCCCTTGTTCGAACGCCATGAAGTTAAACTTGATTAGCATGCCACCACCAGCTAAAGGTGTTGAACTATCCCAACTTACACTAAGTTCACCAGGGGTAGATTCAGTAATAACAATTGAGCCGTTTTCAGAAACGGTGCCAGCTACACTGTAGCCAGTATAGTTTATCGCGCTGTTGTCATAGTAAAGCAGCATATCGTAGTGGTTTACATTCCAGCTTCCCAAAATCGGATTGGTAGCCACGCTAACATCAAAGATATTCCCCACTGTTGTGTTTGGTGCATTAAGCGTAACCGGGATGTTTGCTATACTATAATTGGCAGGAATGTTGTTAATAATTGCGCCCTGCCAGGAATTGAAATCAGACCCACTTGGATTTATGTTATTAGTATAGAAATATCCGTTTCCAGAGCCGCTCCAGCCAAAATTAAAGTGGTAATAATCTGCGGTACTGTAACCGTCTAACACGAAAGCATGTCCACCACCGCTACCAGAACCGCTATAATATATAGGAGTTCCGTTATCAATCTGAGCTTTCATCAAGGCATTCCAGGTGGTAGCATTGTAATCATCACGGCTCTTGTATTGGGCATTGGGATAGCGGAAATAATCCACCATTGCTTCGGCTGCATCTTGGCTCTGTGCACCAGAACCATCTACAGCATAGTCCATATTAACTGCTACTCCGCAATGATACAATAAGGTGGCAATCGGCAAATAGTTCATTCCAATGCTATCTTGCATCTCATCCCATAAATATGTAGTGTTGCCAAAATTAGCCGATTGGTAACCGTATCCGTTGGCATAGTAAGTATGATTTCCCTGTCCAGATTGCGGGTGGTCCCAATACTTCATCACCATTCCCATAGCAGTTGCTACGCATCCTGCATATACTCTGCCCCCAGGGCCTGCGGCATCTGCCGGACAAAGAGCATTATATGGCCAGCCCTGATTCCACATTGTAGTAACCAGAGGAGCCACAGAGCGGTTTTGTTTGCTATCATCACGGAAACTTCCGTTCAGCAATGCTGCCCACATCATGCTGTTATCGTTAAGCAGAATGTTATCGGTTTGGATTTCTTGAATCTGTTTCTGGTAAATATCGAGCCAATACAACACCGACGGGGATATGTTCTCAATATCTATCGACTTATCAGTGGAGTATGCCAGAATAGGCAGGGAATTATCTTCCGCAGAAACTACTGTGTAAGTATTATTGGCGTTTATCAGTAAATATAGTTGAGGCAGTACATCTTCTTGCAGCCTGTATTGTGGCGCAGCTTTCTGAAACATGCCATCGGCATAGGTATAAATTGATGCTACCCCAGATGGAGCTGCTTTGTTGTTGTTAGTTTCACTAAGCCATCTTGCAGCAGCCTGAACAGCCTGCCCAGGCTGCACAAATGCTGCCATCAAAGGTAAGCTAAACAAGTATAAACCTATGAACAAGATCATCATCTTGCGTAAAGAGCCGTTTATTCCAATTGCCATTTTTCCTCCCGGATAATCACATAGTATTCTTAACATACAAGATTTGTTCCAATATGCAGGTTTATTGATTCTTATTACAAAGTCTCACCCAAATTGCAGATGACGGATCAATAACCTTCATGGGTACAGTTAGAGTTACTGTGAATAGTTCCGACGATCCAAATTAAACGCCTGATATACCACTTAGTACCAGTCTGTTACCTGTCTATCCCAATCCTATCAAGCCTATTGCTACGATTCAGTATCAATTGAACAGCCCAGAAACTGTCCTCTTTAGCATTACAATTTATAGGGGGCAATCGGTAGAAACATATCAAAAGAACCACAGCACAGCAGGCAGCTTGGAGATTTCGTAGTTCCATAAGGAACATCTGAACACTATTTTGCTATAGAATAAACAATGTGCGCAATATTCGCTTGACAGATAGTAGCAGCATATCAGTATTGGTTTGTACCCGTGGTTTGCGTAAGCAAGCTGGGGGAGATAGATGCGTTACATGAATAGTATCGGTGCTAATAATTAGTATCCTCAAAATATTGAATGGAGTGTTATGAGATACAGACTTGTAAGTTTCATAATTATGCTTACAATCGTGATTGGACTTTCAGCACAGGTTTCCTTTGCTTATCCCCAAAAGCTGGTGATTGGGGGAGATTTTAACTTTCCTCCCTACGAATATCTGGATGCTAATTCCCTTCCGGATGGGTATAATGTAGAGCTTAGCCGGGCTATTTGCCGTCAGTTAAATTTGGAGCCAGAGTTCCGGCTTGCCAAATGGGCTTTGGTGGTACAGTGGCTGGAGAACGATGAGATTGATCTGGTAGATCGG
>JAVEUB010000283.1:0-3782 GCA_034005785.1 Cloacimonas sp. (SeqCode)
ATATTCAAAGTAGTTTTTGTAATAAATAGCATGAGTGCAACTCCAATAAGTGCCAGCGGAATTGTAAAGAGAATGATAAAAGGATCAAGCAGGGATTCGAACTGAGCTGCCATCACCATGTAAACTAAAAGAATAGCAACAATAAGAGCTATCATAAAGTTTTTTGTAGTTTTCTGTAAATCTTCTGCAGAACCTGTTATTTGTGTGCGGAAATCTGAAGGCATAGCCAGAGTTTTGATCTCTCGCTGAACATCGGTAGTCACAGATCCAAGATCTCGACCAGTAACACCCGCATCTATGTAAACTAAACGGCTCTGATCCACTCTGTTGATCGATACAGGGGCTCTACCTTCAACAATGGTGGCAATAGTGCCAAGTGGAATTTGAGTGCCTGAGGGCGTCTTAATAAAGATGTTTTTCAGATCTTGCTTAGATTCACGGAATTCACGATCAAGTTGAACATAAACATTATATTCTTCACCATCTTCACGATATATGGACGCAATCTGACCTTTTATTGCCGTTTCTACTATCTGGGAAATTTGAGCAACATTTAAGCCCATTTTGCCTGCTTTTTCACGGTCGATCTGAATTGTATATTCAGGTTGAGGGTCGGAAAATGAAAGCTTGATATCCACAAGGCCGGGGATGTTTTCCATTTTGTCTTTAAGTTCTTTGGCAATGGCTTCGGCTTTTATAAGGTCGTAACCATATATTTCAATGCGCATATCGGAAGCACCACCGCCACCCATTCCGCTGCCACTGGAAAAAATAGCAGTAACACCGGGAATGGCATTGATTTTGTCGCGCAATTCATCCTGGATCTCAAATTGTGAACGTTTCCTTTCATCTTTATCGACAAGTGATATGGAAACAGAACCACTGTTTGATGTTCCACCAAAAGCAGCGCCAAAACCACCCTGAGTACCAAAGTTAACATTAATATTTTTTGCTTCAGGTACTGAAGAGTTGATGATTTCTTCTATCTGTTTAAAATAAGAATCTGTGATTGGCAGAGCGGTTCCTACCGGCAACTCAACATCAAATCTTACTCGGTTATCATCAGTTTTGGGCATGAATTCAAATCCGACTTTACTCAACAAGAAAAATGATAGGATAAAAAGTAGAAAAACCGAGAATACCAGGAGCCGTTTATGTTTTAAAGACCATGTTAAAGATCTGCGATAAGTTTGAGAAAGTCCATCAAAGAATCCACCCATTTTTTTATCGAAATTTTTCATGGCTTTAGTTTTATGGTCTTGTTGTTTTTTGGAAAGTAATTTGGATGATAATAAAGGAACCAAAGTCAAAGCAACAAAGAGAGAAACACTCAAAGAAATAATAATCGTTAAGGCAAGATCCTTAACCATCATACCGGCAACACCGCCAATAAATAGCATGGGAATAAAGATGGAAAGTGTTGTTAAGGTTGATGCCGATATAGCAGTTCCGACTTCAGCAGCTCCTTTATCTGCAGCTATGCAGATGGGTTCATTTTCTTCATGGTTTCGTCTGAAAATACTTTCAAGTACAACTACCGAGTTGTCCACCAGCATTCCGATAGCGATCGCAAGTCCTGCCATGGAAATAATATTCAGAGTGACATTCAAAATGTTCATAACAAAGAAAGTTACAATAATAGAAACGGGGACGGAAATAGCAGTTGTTATGGCTGCGGAGAAGTTTCTTAAGAATATGAAAAGAACAAGAGCGGTAAGCAAAAAAGCCAATGCTGCTGTAGTTACCAAGTTATTTGTAGATTCCATAATGAATTCAGATTGATCCATATTCACAACCAGCTGTATATCTTTTCCTATATCGGCTTCGATATCTTTAATGGCTTTATTAGCTGCATTACAAACCTGAACTGTATTTGCATCCGATTGTTTTTGAAGGTTAATGTTAATGGTATTAATACCCATATCACGAACAATAGCTGTGGTTTCTTTAAAACCATCTTTTACTACCGCTACATTTTTTAAAAAGATAGGATCGCCATATTGTGAATAAGAAACAATAGTGTTTTCAATATCCTCAACACTTTGGAATTCCGAGTTGGTTGTAACTGAAAACTCCATGTTTCCTTCTTCTATGATACCACCGGGGATAGGAAGATTGGAATAAGTGATCATGCTAACAACATCAAGAATTGAAATATTGTTCGCAGCTAATTCAAAGGGATTAATGTTAACCTGAATTTCTCGTTCCAGACCACCGAATACTCTGGCAGAGGCAACGCCTTCAACTCGCTCTAAACGTGGTTGGATCTGGTCTTCTACCAAACGGCGAAGTTCCGCAGAACCCAGCTCTTTTGATGTTGCAACTAAGCGCATAACAGGCATCATGGATGGATCAAAGACCATGGTTGTGGGTTCAGAAGCATCTGTGGGGAGGAAGTCCCTAACAAAATCGATCTTTCTCCGGATATTCGTTTCTGCTTGATCCATATCAGTTCCCCAGTTGAACTCTATCATAATAAGAGAAGAACCTTTATTAGATACAGAGCTGATATGTTTAATACCTTCCACTGTAGAAAGTGTACTTTCCAAGGATCTGGTAAGAGTGTTTTCAATATCTTCCGGCCCAACACCTTCGTAGGATGTGACCACAATAGCCATGGGGAATTCAAAATCAGGATAGAGATCCAACTTTAAATTGGATAATCCGTAGAGCCCGAATCCCAAGGCGATCAAAAAGATCATAAAGAATGTGATAGGTCGCTTTATACTTAAAGATGATAATTTCATATGTTTTTATACCTTTATTCCAGATTATTCAACAATATTGACCAGTGAAGAGTCGCTGAGATTGTTTTGTCCCATAACAACAACAAGGTCACCTTCTGTAAGACCGCTGAGGACTTCGTATTTTGTTTTAGATTGAATACCGATTTTAAGCTCTCTGTTTATGGCTATACCATCACGAACGATGAAGCAGGAGTAAGTCTCTACAACTTTATCTTCGCGAAGATTAGTTTCAGATCTTTCAAGAACGGTCTGCTTGTTTGTGACAGCTTTTTCTATAGTGAAAGCCTGATCTCTTTCTTGCGTAACAATATCAACACGAGCGAACATACCCGGCTTTAGGCGAGCATCATCATTCTTGGCAATGATCTCTATTTTAGCTGTACGGGTCATAGGATCAATAACAGGAGAGACGGTTTCAACTTTGCCTTCGAATATCTGATTGGGATAAGAGCTTAGGTGAATTTCTGTACGCTGACCAACCTTAATAAAGCCAAGATCAGATTCTGTAACATTGATATTGATCTTCACGGTCTCAGTCTGGTGAATAGTTAAAAAAGGTTTTTGAGGGGTGCTCATATCACCAATGCGGTAAGCAAGATTAGAAACATATCCACTGATAGGTGCTGTTACACTTGCATAGGTAAGTTGTGTTTCAGCCATGGAAAGTGCTGCTTTGGCTTGTTCAAGGCCAGCTTCGGCAACTTCTTTTTGCGTGACGAGTTGGTCCCACTGAGAGTCTGAAATAGCCTTTGCTTCATAAAGTGTTTTCATGCGTTCAAATTCAACATTAACATTGGCAACCTGACTTTTTGCACTAAGATATGCGCCCTGAGCTTGTGCTTTAGAAGCACGAACGGTAGCATCATCTATTTTAGCAAGAAGCTCACCCTTTTTGACATAATCGCCGTTTTCTACATAAATATCCCAAACCGTATCGGTCAGTTTAGGATAAACTACAACAGAAGGGTCACCGGTAATATCACCAAGATATTGGACCTTTTGAGCAATATGTTCGGCTACGACTTTTTTAACAGC
>JAVEUB010000029.1:0-9765 GCA_034005785.1 Cloacimonas sp. (SeqCode)
ATGCGTGCCAATAACTATCTGTGCTTTTCCGGAGAGGATATCTTCTTTAATCTGGTTTTTGCCTTTATACACGCCACCCTTAAGCAAACAAATCTCCACATCCATATCTTCCAGCAAACCACTGATAGAATGGAAATGCTGGTCTGCCAAAATCTCTGTAGGTGCCATGATGGCAGCCTGATAGCCATTTTCCACAGCCAGCAGCATGGCAAATACAGTAACTACTGTTTTACCGCAGCCCACATCACCCTCCAGCAGCCTACTCATCTGTTTAGCGCTGCTCATATCGGCAAAAATCTCGCGCAGTGCTTGTTTTTGAGCGCTGGTAAGCTGAAAGGGTAATTTCGCATACAGGGCACGTGTAAGCAATTTCTTGTTCTCAAAGCAGATACCCTCGGTATTGGTGGTGTGAAACACTTTGTGCCTTGCCCACAATAATTGGGAATAAAACAGGTCTTCGTAGGCAAAACGCCTAAGTATCTGCTTTATTTCTTCAGGATTCTGCCCAAAGTGCATCTTTTGCAAGGCAGTTTTACGCTCCACAAAAGCATGCCGTTCCAGAATGGCGGGAGGTAGCTTCTCTTCCAACTTGGCGGTAAACAGGGAAAAGGCATAAAACACCAAACGCCGCATGAACTTCTGCGTTACACCTTCGGTTAAGGGATATACGGGTAAAACTTCGCGTTTTTTCCAGAAATCCCCTTCGCTGGGATCGTCTTCTTCGATGAATTCCACTTCCGGATGCACCATCTGATATTGCCCATTAAATTCTGATAGCACTCCGCTAAGCCACAATAACCTTCCGGGTAAGAACTGCTGCTCAAAGCTTTTACGAAAGGAAAACCACGAGCAGACCAAGGCGACCTTGCCATCGCTAACCCCTACATTCAGGATTTGTTTGCCTCGGGGAGTGGAACGTACATCCACCCAGGATATCATGGCTGTAAAAGCAAGTATATCACCGGGTTGGATGGCAAACAGGCTGGGATTCAGCTTGCGGTTTACGTAGGCTTTGGGGAAATATTCCAGCAAGTCAATAACCTTGCTGATGCCCATTTTTGCCAATAAACGCGCACGGTTCTCCCCCACTCCCTTTAGGAATTTTACGCTTTGTTCCAATGCGGATGGAGGCAGGCTTATATTTTCTGACATGAATGCAAGAATGGTAGGATTAGTTTTTTTGTCAATTCAAGAAATGTCAGGCATTCCCCCATTGTCTCCATTATTTCCTTTCTATCATTGTCATTCCTGCGGAGGAGCTTGTGCGAAAACGTTTTGTCACTCCTGCGGAGGAGCTTGTGCGAAAACGGTTTGTCACTCCTGCGAAGGAGCTTGTGTGAAAACGGTTTGTCATACCCGCGGAGGCGGGTATCCAGCCCATTTAAAAGGTCTGTAAGAACGGTAGATATATGTATAAATTGCTATATGTTAATAGTGTCATCTCTAATGGGATTCATCAGGGCTGGATTCCCGCCTCCGCGGGAATGACAGAGGGTTTTGCAGTTTTCACACAGTCTCCTCCGCGGGAATGACAGAGGGTTTTGCAGTTTTCACACAGCCTCCCTCCGCGGGAATGACAAAAATGGGGGTATGCCAAGTGAAATCTGTGTTCCTTTTTATGGGAGATTGCCTATCGTACTTGACATTTTCCCCTATCCCTAAATCTTTGGCTCAGTTAAAAGTACACTGGAGTTTAGTATGGATAATCTTACCAAAGACTTAATCGGCTTCTTGAATGGCAGTAACAGCCGCTTTCATGCCAGCCTGGAGCTAAAGAAACGTTTGGACGCTGCTGGATTTACCGCTTTGGCAGAAGATAAAGCCCTGAAGATAAAAACGGGTGGAAAGTACTACATTTCTCGTCAGGATACTGCCGTAATTGCTTTTGTGATAGGCACTAAGCCCATGGCCGTGTCTGGATTCAAGCTTGCCGCCAGCCATATCGACAGCCCTTCCCTGAAACTAAAGCCAGATAGCATCAAAACAGATAAAGGCGTAACTCGCTGCGGAGTGGAAGTATATGGTGGACCCATTATTAGCACTTGGATCGACCGCGAGCTTTCAATAGCAGGAAAAGTGCTGATAAAAACGGCTAAAGGACTGCACAGTGAATTCATAGATTTTAAAAAACCGATAGCTATAATCCCCAATGCCGCTATCCATCTGAATCGCGAAATCAACAAGGGATTTGAGTATAATAAACAGAATCAACTGCTGGCAATCTTAAGCGTTAAAGAGAACTCCGGTAATCCCTTATATGCACTAATCGCCAAACACTTGAAGATAAAAGAAAGCGAAATCTGCGAGACCGAGCTATTTTTATACGATCCCAGCCCCGCTGCTTTAATAGGCATAGAAACCGAAATGATCGCAGCCCAGGGCTTGGATAATCTGGCTATGACGCATGCCATTCTATCTGCCCTGATAACAGCAAACAAACCCCAAAAAACGGCTGTGGGCATCTTTTATGACCATGAAGAAATTGGCAGCCAAACTCCGCAAGGGGCTTTTTCTTCGCTACTCTCAGAGATTCTGGAACGCCTGTGCCTGGCACAAAGTGCTTCGCGTGAAGATTATTACTTGGCACTGCGCAACAGCTTTTTAATAAGCGCAGACATGGCACATGCCTATCACCCCGGCTATGCAGATAAATACGATCCGGATTACTCTGCCTATATGAACAAAGGCCCGGTGATCAAGCTAAATGCCAATCACCGCTATGCTTCAACTGCCGACAGCACTGCCCGTTTTATCCAGCTTTGCGAAGCCGCCAAAGTACCGTACCAAAAATTCCTTGTACGTAGCGATATGCCTTGTGGCAGCACAGTTGGCCCCATCGTTGCAGCTCAGCTTGGTCTGGAAGCCGTTGATATCGGCAACGCAATTTGGGCAATGCACTCCCTCAGGGAAACTTGTGGCGTGTTGGATCATGGGTATTTGGTGAAAGCGTTGGAGAAATTCTTTGTTTAGTGGAAAAGTGGAAGAGTGAAAAAGTGTAACTCAGCTAAAATATGCTTATTTTTTACTGAAGTATCCTGGTTGGAGTTAAGATGTATAACTATAGAGTTATGAAGCTTTCGCAGGTGTTGAAGTGGAAAAGTGGAAAAGTGGAAGAGTGTAACTTCGCTGATAGGTATAGTTGCATTATGCTAAAGCGTTTCTTTAAGGAGCGGGGCTAATGTATAGTTATCGGGATATGAAGCTTTGGCAGGTTAGCATGGATCTTTATGTGGAAGTTCATCGAGATACTCAAACATTTCCTAAGTTCGAGCAATATGAACTTGCCGCCCATATCAGGAGAACTGCTCTTTCAATACCCTCCAACATTGCTGAAGGCTCTGGCAGGAAAACCACAAAAGACTACATGAGGTTTTTGGATATTGCCAATGGCTCGCTGTCAGAATTCGAAACCCAACTTGAAGCAGCAAAGAGGCTTGGCTATATACAAGATATTCAGCCGCATTTAAGTAAAATCGCCCAAATCAGAAGTATGTTAATAGGATTGCGAAAATCATTAGCTGCGAAATTAGCATGCACTCCCCAGGACAAGCAAAGTGTTTAACAACGCAATAATTGAAATTCTAACGTGTAACACTCTATCTCACAATGTGTTTCACTTTTCCACCTTTCCACTTTTCCCCTTTTTCAATCCCAACCCCCAAGCTCCAAAACGTGTTTCACTTTTCCACCCTTCCACTTTTTCACAAATAATAATTAAAATATAGGAGACTACACAATGGCAACCTTCAAACCATTTAAAGCCGTTCGTCCGATTCCGGAAAAAGCACGCGCAATTGCGTCGCTGCCCTACGATGTAATGGATTCTGATGAAGCTCGCGCCGAAGTGGCAAAAAACCCGCTTAGCTACATTCATGTGGAAAAACCTGAAGTTGATTTACCGGCTGGCACCAGCTTGTACGATCCCGCTGTTTATGCCAAAGCCAAGGAAAACCTGTATAACTACCTGCTGAACGGACAGATGATTCAGGACACTAAGCCTATGTTCTACGTTTACCGCCAGGTTATGGATGGTCGAGCGCAAATAGGACTGGTTGGCCTTGCTTCCGTGGATGAATACATGGATGGCATCATTAAAAAACATGAGCTTACCCGTGCTGCCAAAGAAGCAGATCGCATCAAGCATGTGGATGCCTGCGATGCACATCCTTCACCGGTGTTTTTCACTTACCGGCATCAGGATATCATCGATGCCACTGTGCAGAAAGTGATGGATTCCAAAGCCCCGGATTACGATTTTATCAGCGATGATGGCATCGGGCACAGCTTGTGGACAATGGCTAAACCGGAAGATATTGCAATCATCCAAACAGCTTTTGCCAAACTGCCCTATCTGTATGTGGCTGATGGACATCACCGCACTGCCAGCGCTGCCAAAGTTGGATTACTACGCCGTGAACAGTATCCTAACTTTACAGGTGATGAAGAATTTAACTTCTTTATGACCGTGATCTTCCCGGATAATCAGCTAAAAATATTCGATTACAACCGTGCCGTGCACGATCTGAACGGACTAAGCAAAGATGAATTTATTGCCAAAGTGCAAGAGAAATGGCTTGTAGAACCCGTAAAACCAGGTGTGGATTTCGCTCCTTCCAAACTCCATCAGGTAAGCATGTACATCGCTGGTGCATGGTATTTTTTAAGCCCCAAAACCGGTACCTGGAACACCAATAATGTGGTGGATAACCTCGATGTTTCCATCTTGCAAAACAATTTGCTGCACCCCATTTTGGCTATAGAAGATCCCCGCACCGATAACCGAATAGACTTTATCGGTGGTATTCGCGGTTTGGGAGAATTGGAGCGTAGAGTGGATAGCGGACGCGAAGCAGTTGCTTTTGCCATGTTCGCCACTTCGATGGATGAACTGATTGGCATTGCGGATGCTGGCGAAATAATGCCTCCCAAATCCACTTGGTTCGAGCCAAAACTACGAAGCGGACTGTTTATCCACCTGCTAAAATGAAAACTTGTTACATAGAAAGCCTTGGCTGTGCCAAGAATCTGGTTGATAGCGAACGCTTTGCCGCTATTTTAGCGGCTGCGGGCTATCAGCTTAGCTTTGATGTGGAAGGCGCAGAGATCGTTCTTATCAATACCTGCGCCTTCTTACAAAGCTCGCTGGCGGAGCTGGAAGATGTTCTGGACGTTGTTGTGGAGCTGAAACAGGCAAAACAGATAAGGCGCATAATAGTAAGTGGCTGCGTGACTAAGCGCAATCTGCAAGATTTTCAGGATGCCTACCCTGAGGTGGATAACTGGATAGATCTGAAAGACTTCGACGCCTTCGCCAAGCTGCTAAAAAGCAGGAACGAACAGCTGCGCATCCCTTTGGAAGAAGGCTTCCATACCTATTTGCGCATCAGTGATGGCTGCCAAAATTATTGCTCCTACTGCAAGATTCCCTCTATCCGTGGGGTTTTGCAGAGCGTTCCGATCCCGGAATTGGTTGCTGAAGCGAAGCGTCTGGCACAAACAGCGGTTCTAAATAACGAAAGTAACGAAGCACTTTTCCCACAAGAGCTTATCCTGATTGCGCAAGATACTTGCCTTTATGGCTTGGATATCTATGGCAAACAAGCACTTCCGGAGCTTTTAGCAGCTTTGCACGAGGTGCAAGGATTCAAGTGGATCAGGCTGATGTATCTGCATCCGGATCATTTCTTGCCCGAATGGCTGCCTTTGTTTAAGCTCTACCCGCGTTTACTGCCCTATTTTGAAGTCCCGATTCAGCACTGTAGCACTAAAATTCTGAAAGCAATGAATCGCAGCAAAGGGAAGGAAGAACTTGCCGAATTGTTTGCCCAAATCAAGCAGGAAATCCCCAATGCAGCCATCCGCACAACCTTAATAACTGGATTTCCGGGAGAAACGAAACGTGAGTGGGAAGAATTGTGCACATTTATTGACGAAATCCCTTTTCTGCATGTGGGCACCTTTGCCTATTCCCCTGAGGACGGCACTCCTGCCTACAGCTTTGCCAAACGTCCTGCCACCCGAACAGCGCTATCGCGCCAGGATAAACTGGAAATGCTGTGGGCAGATATCCAGGCTGAACGCATGAATGAGATTATCGATAAAAGCTTCCCCACTTTGGTAGAACAAGCAGTTGAGGGAACTGAAAACGAATACAGAGGCAGGGTCTGGTTTCAAGCGCCCGATATTGATGGTAACATCTTTATTGACGCCCCAAATTTGCAACCCGGCAGCATCATAAACGTAACCATCGACGATGCCATCGGCAACACGCTGTTTGGCCATCCGACGAACAACGAGGATTAAATGACTAAGAAAATAGCACTTACCGGTATCAAACCTACGGGCATACCACATATAGGAAACTATCTGGGAGCCATAGCTCCTGCATTGAAGCTATCCCAAACCTGCGAGGCACGGTATTTTATCGCAGATTACCATGCGCTTAATTCCTGCAAGAATCCAGACGATATTAGGAATATGACCCTGGAAATAGCTGCGGCTTGGTTGGCTTCGGGGCTTGATCCCGCAACGATGCTGTTCTACCGTCAGTCCGATGTTCCCGAAACTTTTGAGCTGCTCACCATCCTGCTCGCTTTTACTCCCAAGGGATTGATGAACCGCGCGCACGCCTACAAAGCGATGCTGGGGCTAAATGCTGAAGCTGGCAAAGACCCTGATGATGGCGTGAATATGGGCTTATTTACCTATCCTGTGCTGATGGCTGCGGATATTCTGCTGTTCGATACGGATTTTGTGCCAGTGGGAAATGACCAATTTCAGCACGTGGAAATGGCGCAAGATATAGCGCAGAGCTTCAATTTTGTCTATTCTTGTGAAGGATTCCGGATTCCGCAACCGCTTGCACATGAGGATAGCAAAACCTTGGTTGGTCTCGATGGCCGCAAGATGAGCAAAAGCTATAATAATACGATCCCTATGTTTGCCCCCGAAAAGCAGCTGCGTAAACTGATAATGAGCATTGTAACCAACAGCCAGACTATTGAAGAAGCCAAAGACCCTGATACCTGCAGCATCTTTAGCCTGTACAAGAACTTTGCTTCTCCAGAGCAAATAGCAGCTCTGCGGGTTCGTTATCAGGATGGAGGTATGGGCTGGGGACATGCCAAACAAGAACTCTTCGAAGTGATGAATGCGCACTTAAGCCCGATCCGAGAACGGTACACAAGCCTGATGCAAGATCCCCAAGCTATACATAAAACCCTTAAAACTGGCGGAGAACAAGCCCGCGAACTGGCAGCACAAAAGATACGCCAGTTGCGTAAGATTATTGGGATGGATTAGAGATTACGGATTCTTCGCCAAAAAATGGAACGCGGATGACGCAGATTGAGCGGATTGACGCGGATTTTTTGAAAGAAGCTAAAGCCTGACACCTGTCACCTGACACCTGACACCTAACCCCTGTCACCTGTCACCTGTCACCTAACCCCTAATCTAAGCATTCTCTTCGTCAGGCTTGATCCCTTCTGCGTAAAGCGATACAAATAAACTCCATCCGCAACGGGCAAGCCAAAATCATCCTTGCCATCCCACACCAGGTTTTGCATTTCTCCATATATAAAACCGCTATGCAGGCTTCTCACTTTTTGCCCTTTCAGGTTGTAAATAGCAAGCTCGCAAGGGCTGTTATCCATCTTACCGCTTATGGCAATAGTGGTGGTGCGGGCAAAGGGATTGGGGTAGTTGGAGAGAGATACCATTGGCTGCGGAAGTTCTGGTGTATCGGGATTGCTTACGGCAGCAGCGATGTTGTACACTCCAAGATGGCTACCCTGGCACACAAATAACTGCTCTCCCACAGCTTCCATATCCCAACACATATCACCTTCCTGATAATAAAACCCCGTTTGCACCGGAGTGGCAAGGTTATAGATGCTATAAACCGTGATTCCATGGCTACCTGCTGTAATCAGATAATGACCGCTGGTTTTTATGCTCCTAATCCCCAAAACGTTGGGTTTATAGACAATAATCTGGGGAAAAGCAGGATTACTAAGGCTGTAGATACGAAGCCCGATATCGTTTGGTGCCATAAACAAAGTATTGCTATCAATGTGAATATCGCTAACACCATTGTTTACCAGCATAGAATATGCCAGTTGCGGATTGGTGGGATCGCTAACCTCAAATATCTTCATCCCATCATTATAAGCGGCATAAGCGTAATTTCCATAAGTGATTACCTTCTTGGGGCTTCCAATCTCTTCATTATAGATAGCGCTGCTATACTCCAGATTTATATTGATGATGTGTTTATTTGAATAGATGTAATCCCCCACAATGCTTAAAGCACCAGCACCATCATACTCCGGATTCCAAAGCTCTGCACTTGCTATCTGCACAGGCATTTCTGGCTGGCTGAGATTCCATTTGTAAATTGTTGCGTTTTTTGCCGAAAACAGGATATTGCCATCGCTGGTCAAAGAGTTTTGGTAGCCAAAACAATGAGGCTGGGCTTCAGGCTGCAAACAGCTAACAATGCTACCACCATTCAGATACAAATAGCCGTTTACCTGTTCTACCATCAAATTGTCATTGCGCTGAATTTCTCCCATTTTATGCATAGAGCTATCATTTGCCGGAGCATAGATAATAGTCTGTCGCGATGCATCAGTCATAAACAAGCGGTTGTTTTCCACATCAAAATGCCCGTGAAACGCATAAGAACAAGTGAAAGGTGCAAGTTCATCAGGTACCGCAGGATTGCTAAGATCATAGCGCGCCAGGGGATAAAAGTTCCGGCCTTCAATCTGGATTTCTTCACAGCGGAGATATAAGATACCGCTATCTATCAACCAATCAGTTTCGGCAACCATTTCCGGAATAATTACCGGATTGCCCCAAAAAGGTAACAAAGGATTGCTTACATCCAACACCTCAAAGTGATCAGAATAGGGCATTTTCGCGTATAGATATCCGTTACAATAGAGAAGCCTGTCACCACCTCCACTGGTAGTACTTACAAAAACCGGATTTGCAGGGTTGCTGATATCCAGGATGCTGATATTTAAATTGCTGGGATAATCACCCCAATGAGCCACATAGGCATAATTACCCGCCACCTGCACATCTAAAACGCTTTCTAAAAAAGCATATGCGCCCAGTAGCTGGGGAGTAAGAGGATTGGCAAGATCCCAGATAGAGATGCTATTTTCGGGAGTACCGCTAATATACAACCTGTCGCCAGATACAGTCCAAGGAAGATTGAATCCTGGAATTTCCACGGTATTATTCAGCCAACTAATGTTACCCGGATTGCTGATATCACAGATGGCAACCGTATCTCCCTCGAGGTAGAAATAGGCATAATTGCCTAACAACAAGAGTTTGCCATAGCTTCCAAAGTAGGGTTCTACACTTGCATCATCAGAGTGGTAAGCATAGCTAAGTAAAAGCGGCAGAGCGGGATTGCTAATGTCAAAACACATCAGGACGCGTTCCGAGCCACTGATATAAGCCAGATTACCCACAACCTTGATATCCAGCGTATTGCCTAAAGCTTGTAGTACCTCTGTTTCCAGCGTGATATTCGAGCTTACCTGTGCAGCAAGCATACAAGCTACAACGAGAAACACAGTAACTAACAGCAGTTTGATAGTTTTCATTCCAACCTCCAGTACATAGAGATAAATAAGCAATTATTATTCCATTTTTACCCATATCTTTGGCGTGGAAACTGTGCAGCAAACCAGTAAGACAATATGAACGTTTGGCAGTCCGCGTTACTAACCAAGCCTTCAAACT
>JAVEUB010000029.1:9782-15842 GCA_034005785.1 Cloacimonas sp. (SeqCode)
TCCCCCCCCCCCCCCTAAACAAGCTTCAAAACAGAAAAAGGGTGGAAAATAACTCCCACCCATTTCTAATGCAATCGCGTATCAGTGTTTTCTGGTGTTTACACTTCCATAATCTCTTTTTCTTTGGCTTTCTCGGCTTCTTCAATCTTCTTGATCCACTCGTCGGTGATATCCTGAAGTTCTTTGAGCAGCTTCTTTTCCTCGTCCTCGCTGATTTCGCCGTCTTTTTTCATTTTTTTACCATGTTCGTTGGCATCCCGGCGCAGGTTGCGAATTGCCACGCGGGCATCTTCGCCAATCTTCTTGATGTTTTTCACGATATCCTTGCGTTTCTCCTCTGTTAGAGGCTGAAAGGGCAGACGGATAACGTTTCCATCGTTTTCGGGTGTGATCCCGATATTGGCTGCCAGAATAGCTTTCTCAATATCTCCCAAAGTGGTTTTATCCCAAGGCTGCACGATGATCGTGCGTGCTTCGGGAATAGAGATATTACACAGCTGCTTTACGGGGGTAGGCTGTCCGTAATAGTTTATCCGCACGTCTTCCAGAATTGAAGCGCTGGCACGACCCGTACGAATTTTGGAATATTGATGCAACAGAGATTCATAACTCTTCAGCATCTTGTCCTTGGTAGTAGTTTTTAGGTCTTCCATAATATATCCTCTTCGGGGCTTACTTTCCCGATCAGATGGTTCCTCTTAGGGATGAATATAGGTTCCTGCATCAGATTTCAGCAGAGCATCTTTCAGCATTCCAGGCTTGCCAATGTTGAAAATCTTGATGGGCATGTGGTTATCCGCAGCAAGGGAAAATGCGGTTAAATCCATCACTCCAAGGCGTTGTTCCAAACATTCCTGGAAACTGGCCGAGCCGATAAAACGGGCATGGGGATCCTTATGTGGATCGGCGTTGTACAACCCGTCCACCTTGGTAGCCTTCAGCACGATATCCGCTTTCAGTTCGATAGCACGCAAAACAGCCGCTGTATCGGTGGTGAAAAAGGGATTCCCCGTTCCACCACTGAAAAAGCAGATTTTCCCAGCTTCCAAGGCTGCTGAAGCAGCCTGAGGAGAGTAGCGTGGCACCACTTTGTCTATTGCCAAAGATGAGAATACCTCGGTGGCATAGCCTTTGCTACTCAGGATTTCTGCCACATAAAGCGCGTTTTGCACTGTGGCCAGCATGCCAATATTATCCAGCACAACCCTATTCAGATCCTGGTTTTTCCAGCTTCCCCCACGAAAGATGTTTCCTCCGCCCAAAACTATGCCGATACTGTAGCCAAGCTCTTTAACGGCAATCAGTTCATCGGTTAGTTTGTCGATAGTTTCATCACAATAACCAAAACCCAGCTTTCCGGCAAGAACTTCGCCAGAGAGTTTCAGCAAGACGCTTTTGATGTTTTCGCTATGAAAGCTGTCCATCATCTTTTGTATCCGGGTAGTTTATTCTCCGCTCAATTGGAAACGCACGAAACGGGCGATCTGGACGTTTTCACCTGTGGTGGCGATGGCATTTGTTACCAAGTCTTTAACGGTGCGAGTGCTGTCGCCAATTAGTTCCTGATCCATCAGCGAATGTTCAGCACAGAATTTCTTCAAGTTACCTTCCACGATCTTTTCGATAATTTCCGGTTTCTTACCATCAAGCACAGCTTTGTTATAGGCAATCTCTTTTTCACGTTCCAGAATAGCAGGATCAATCTGCTCAGAGCTGATAGCCAAAGGATTAGTAGCAGCAATCTGCAAAGCAATTTCGTTGGCGATGGCTTTGAATTCAGGTGTACGAGCTACGAAATCAGATTCGCAGTTAAGCTCTAAAAGCACGCCAATTTTATAGTTAAAATGTATATATGAATGAATGAGTCCTTCTTTGGTTTCGCGGGAGGATTTGGATTCGGCTTTGCTGATTCCTCTTTCGCGCAGGTATTTGATGGCTTCATCTACGTTTCCATCTTTTTCCACCAGAGCTTTGCGGCATTCCATCATGCCTACTCCAGTTCTCTCACGCAGCTCTTTTACCATGGTTGCGGTAACGTTTGCCATTGTATTCTCCTTTGTATCTGTTTTTCGTTTGTCGCTATAGTCCGGAGGTCAGGAAACCTGAAGACAGAATTACCTGAGCTTCTCGACTTCTCGACCTCTGGACTTCTCGACTTCAGGTAACTATTGTTCAGTTCCGCTTAATTCGGGAACTTCAAATTCAACTTTTTCTTCTGCTACAACAGGTTCTTCAGGTTCTCCTGCTTCAGCCGCTTCGGGTGCCTGTAAATCCTTTCCTTCGGCAGCGATGCCCCGACCTTCGATCACAGCGTTGGCCATGATATCGGAGATCAAGTGAATGGCACGGGTGGCGTCATCATTGGAGGGAATTACGAAATCCACCAGGTCAGGATCGCAATTGGTATCCACCATCGCAACGATGGGGATATTCAAAATGCGGGCTTCGTGGATGGCGATATCTTCATATTCGGTATCAACCACGACCACGCATCCGGGAACTGCATCCATGTCGCGAATTCCACCGAGCGAAAACTCGATCTTGTCGTGCATGCGTTTCATCTTCTGCTGTTCCAGTTTGGTATAGCTGGAGATGGTGCCATCGGCAACGATTTCTTCGTAATACTTCATCTTTTCGATGCTTTGACGGATGGTGGACATATTGGTAAGCATTCCGCCATACCAGCGTTGGTTTACATAAAACACACCGGCTTTTGTAGCGGCTTCACGAATGGCAACCTGGGCTTGCTTTTTGGTGCCTACGAACAAGATGTATTCGCCTTTGGAGGCTACTTCTTTCACGTATTGATAAGCTTCATTGATCGCATCGACAGTTTGTTTCAGGTCGATGATGTGGATCCCATTGCGTTTGATGAAGATATACTTCTTCATTTTGGGATTCCACTTAAAGGTCTGATGTCCAAAGTGAACACCGGCCTCGAGTAGTTGTTTCATTGAAACTACGGACATTGATTTCTCCTAATTATACGGTTTAATTTCTTCCGGACGGTCTAAGCAATTCAGAGGGCAAAAATCCCTCACCGCCTTGCAAGCGTTCCGGAAGCTTATTTTGGCGCGAACGCCTGGTTACTTCAGAGTTATCCACACTAATCCAGGGGGGGATTTCGTACCCCCCAAAACCCAATTGTTTAACGCTTGGAGAACTGGAATTTCTTTCTAGCTTTCGGCTGTCCGGATTTCTTACGTTCCACCATACGAGGATCGCGGGTAAGGAATCCACGGGTTTTGAGCACGGGTCTCAGCTTTTCGTCGAATTCAACCAAAGCGCGGGAAATACCATGACGGATTGCTCCAGCCTGGCCACTAAGTCCGCCACCACGTACGTTTACAAAAACGTCGAAGCTTTCAGACATACCGGCAGTCTGTAATGGCTGTTCCACAACCATTTCCAGGGTTTCGCGCTGAAGGTATTTCTTCATGTGCACTTTGTTGATGATGCGTTTTCCGGTTCCGGGGGTAAGCCGTACGCGGGCAACAGCATTCTTTCTTCTTCCAACGGCATCAAAATTTTGCATGCCTTTTCCTCCTAAAGGTTAAGTTCTACCGGCATTTGCGCTGCATGGGGATGCTTGTCTCCGGCATAAACTTTCAATTTTTTAAACATTGCGCGCCCCAAAGTGTTTTTCGGCATCATACCTTTTACGGCATGTTCGATAATACGCTCTGGATGCTCTTCCATAACTTTGGCATACGGGATTTCTTTAAGGCCATCGGGGTATCCACTATAAGTTTTGTAAACCTTTTGCAAAGCTTTGAGGCCGGTAACGCGTACTTTTTCCGCATTGATGATTATCACATAATCACCGGTATCAAGGTTCGTTGCGTAATAAGGTTTATGCTTTCCACGCAAGATGGTAGCAACTTTGGTGGATAACCGGCCTAAAGGCAAACCCGTTGCATCTAAGATAAACCAAGCTTGTTGGATATCTGAAGGACTGGGTGTAAGGGTCTTCATCGGTTCTCCTTTACGGTTTTTTATACAGTGAGTCATAATTTTGGATAGGGGGATAGTGTCAAGATATTTAAGTGAGAGGCTTCGCCAGTGAGAAGCTTCGCCTGTGAGAGCTACGCAGGGGAGTAGCAGCCTTGGAGCGATTTTGACTTAAAAATTTGCGCAAGAGAGAGCTGAACACTACCACACTAACTTCAGCAGCAAATTTTTTGAGTTAAAACGCGGATTACAGGATAATGATAGAATTTAGCAAATACATAAGACCCAAAATAACAGTAGTTTGGAGTCACTTTTGTTTTAACTCATAGTTTTGCCGAAAACTGTTGTGCCGGCTAAGGATACGGAGTTACACATAGGGTTAATCGTAAGTGCGGCAAAACTATAAGTCAAAACAAACGTCTTGTTGTGTTCAACCTCTACGAAACCATTCAGCGAACAACAATTCGCCACCGAGAACACCGAAACCACCGAAACACCCCAGCACCCCAGCACTCCAGCACTCCAGCACTCCCACACTCCAGCACTCCCACACTCCAGCACACCGTTGCTGCTGATGGGATTACTCCAGCAGCAACGGCATCCTGAATAGCTTATCTTTGGGGGTTATTTATGCATTTTGCTCGAAAGGCACGTATGGAGCTTCCTCTATTGCATTCTCTCCCCGTATTTCCTGATAGAATACAGCCATAGCAGCACTGTAATAGCTCCCAATCCAGAGAAATCCTATCCCAACCGTAACTAAACCCAAGAGAAACCAACCAAAAAAGCTAAGGGTCAGCAGCAAAAGCTCCATCTTATGGCCACGCATCATTTCTTTGCTTTTGCCGATCGCTTCGTCTGGCCCAATATTGGGGTTATCACTTAGAATGAAGAATGTCATGGAATAGGACAAGCTGGCAATAATGCCAGGAACTATGAGGAGTAATGTCCACAATAAGGTATAAATTGCCACCAGTAAGCCAGCAACAAAGCTGCGCATGAAATCTTCAAAGCCTTTAAATAACATGCCAATATCAATACTCTCACTGCGAACCAGACGCAAAAAGATGATGGCCAAACCCAGAGAAAATGGTCCACTTACCAGAATTGTTCCCACGGAGCCTATAATCGGAATGAACGAAAGACCCATCATCAAAATGTAATAAACTAAAACAATGATGGCGCAATTGCCCCATTTTCCGGACATTGCGCTCCACGCACGGGCACGAATTTCATAGTTTTGTAACATAAGAACCTCGCTGATATTTAGTTTGCGCATATATTATTTACACCTGCAGGGGAGTCAAGCTTTTTGTTCTCTTTTTAGATAATTTCTCTTGCCAATTGGCGGCTTCACTGAATTTAGTGCCACAGAATCATTATTAGGGAGATTAACATTGAGATCAATGCTTTGCTTGCTATTCCTTGTTTGTGCTGTCAGTTTAAGCGCAAACTGGGATTGGGCTAATACTATCGGGGGCGCAGGCATGGAACGTGCCTGGGATATTTCTTGTGATGCGCAGTCCAACACCTTTGTGGCTGGCGAATTTTCCGATACCTTATGGGTAAATGGAATCGCCAACCAAGGATACGGTTTAGCGGATAGCTACGTAATTAAATACAATCCCTCTGGCGAAGTGCAATGGGTAAGAACCTTTGGTTCTACCGGTGAAGATATCGCTTTGGGGGTTGCCAATGATGCCATAGGTAATTGCTATGTTGCTGGGTACTTCGTAGATACCTTCAGTTGCCAAGGGCAAAGCGTATCTTCCTATGGCATGTGGGATGCGTATGTGCTGAAATTGGATACTCAAGGTAACTTACTGTGGTTACGTTCTTTTGGCGGCACCTTGAATGATATTGGCTATGGACTTGCCGTAAATGCCTCCGGTACGGTTTATGTAGCCGGATGGTTTGCCGATACAATAAAATTTACCGGAGGAGACAGCATCGTTAGTGCCGGTGGTAGTGACGTGTTTTGCTGCGCTTGGGATACAGATGGAAGTTTTTTATGGGCGGAGCGGGCTGGCTCGGAAGGTGTGGAATACGGTTATGAAGTAGCCTGCGACATTGCCGGAAATGCTTATGTAACCGGCGTTGCAGGCAAGA
>JAVEUB010000030.1:0-15813 GCA_034005785.1 Cloacimonas sp. (SeqCode)
CGGGTAAGGGTTCATATTCCACCTTTACCAATGCTGCTGCACGTTTGGCTGCTCCTGGATTACGCGCAACTACAGCGGCAATTTGCTCGCCCACAAAACGAACTTTATCCTGCGCAAACACATAGCGGTCTTTCATATACAAACCGAACTTGAAAGGGAAATCCTTACCTGTGAAGATTTTATACACACCTTTCACCTTCAGCGCTGCGGTGATATCAATGGATTTGATGATAGCATGAGCCTGAGTGCTGGAAACCAACTCTGCATGCAGCAGGTTTGCGCCAAAATCTATATCATCGCCATAAATGGCTGCTCCGCTTATCTTTTCACGGCCATCGATACGGACGACGTTTTTCCCAATATAGGAGTAGTCCTTCATTTGCCATCCTCCTTAGGTAGCGCAGGACGCTGTTCCTGCGAAGCTGTTTTATTAGCAGCATCGGCGTGCTGCTCTACCTTGGTTAACGCCATAATGGCATCGAAGATGGGAGTGTAACCTGTGCAGCGACATAGGTTTCCGGCGATGGATTCTTTTATTTCTTCCAAGGTGGGATGAGGGTGTTTTTCCAGCAATTCGGTAACCGCCAAAATAATCCCGGGAGCGCAATAGCCGCACTGGAAAGCATTGAACTGGATGAACGATTCCTGCAAAGCACTAAGCTTTTCAGCAGAAATACCTTCCACTGTTACAATATTGTGCCCCTCCACCTCAATAGCCAGAACTAGGCAACTGCGTACCGATTTACCATCAAGAAGCACTGTGCAAGCTCCACAATCGCCCCTTTCACAGCCACACTTGGGGCTTTTTACGCCGAGCTTTTCGCGCAGGACATCAAGTAGTATTTCGTTTGGTTCCACACAAACATTGCGTAATTCATTATTTAGGGTTAAGCTTATCTCTTTCATGCAATTCCTCCCAAGAGTTTGGCTGGTTCTATGCACTTGCCATCCAATCTGTCTTTGGCAGCTAACAGCCCGCGTTTCAGCATTACACCGCTAACATGCAAACGGTATTCTTTGCTGGAGCGGATATCGGTGATAGGGCTAATTTCTTGGGCAACAAGGGCTACAGCTTGTTCAATCAATTCCGGGCAGAGTGGCTTTCCATTTAATATCTGCTCAATCTGCTGCGCACGTTTGGGAGCAGCAGAAAGCGCACAATGGGCAATGCGGTACTGGTTGGAAGCAGTGACATAAATGGCCCAGCCAGCCTGAGCCAGGTCTTCCCCACCGTAACGCCCTAGTTTCAGATATACAGCTCCATTCCTTTCTTGCGGAATGGTTAAGCTGATACCAGTAACAATTTCGTCATCCTGCAAAGCAGTTTTGCGGGGTGCCAGAAACCATTCCCCAATGGGGATATCTCTGGTGCCGGAAACACTGGCACAATGCACTGTGGCATTGTAACAGAATAACGGAGGAGCAGAATCCAGCGATGGCACAGCGGAGCAAATATTTCCCGCCATAGTTGCACGGGAACGCACACCTGTGGAGGCTACCGTTTTAGCCGCATCACTTAGCATGGGAAAAGTGGCTTGAATATATGCAGAATCGATTATTGCGCAGAAGGTTACGGCAGCGCCGATAAACAGCTTGCCCTCTGCAACGGCAAATCTGTGCATATCAGGAACATCTTTGATATCAATCAGAAGTTCCGGGCGCATCATTCCTTCTTTCATATTCACAATCAAATCTGTACCACCAGCCAAAACCCTGGCTTTGTCTCTGTGCTGGTCTTTCAGTTTTATTGCCTCAGCCAGGCTTGTGGGTCTGGCATAATTAAATTCGTGAGCCATAGACATAATATCTTCCTTTATTTTAGAGCAGGAACGGCGTCCTACTCTACGGGATTAAGGTTCAAAAGCTATAATACGGCACATGGAGGATTCCAGCTCGATCCCACGCAGCGGGAACAGCCCAATCCAAGCCCGTTTATTGGAAAGCTTATCTATTTCTCCACCAAGGTTTTCGGCATGCACCAATTTCTTGGGGAACAGTTTTAGATGCATCACTTGGTAGAATTCATCCGGGGGATACATCTCGTCCCAGGTTTTTCCGTACGTGGCAATCAGCTTCTTTTCTGCATCGGCAAAGGGTTTGGGGTGCCAGGTGCGAATGATAGTATTCATGGGGTGATCGGCACTGCCGCAATCCACTCCGATCCACTTTATCTTCATGTCCAGCGCCCATGTATGGAAGGAAGGATCAGGGCCTGGGTGTTTCACAAAATAGCGCAGTTCATCGGATTCTGGCTGATCCCAAGCATATTTATGGTAGCCGGTATTGATGATCAGGATATCGCCTTTCTTGATTTCTGCTTTCTGCATCAGCATTTCCGGGCTGTAGAGGTCGTAATCACCCACGCTGTCCGAAATATCCACAACCACGCCGGGTCCAACCCATTCTTCCATAGGCACTTCGCCAATCGTACGGCCGCTGGCATGGAAATGGATTTCACCATCGATATGAGTGCCAACGTGGTTACTGGTGGTAATAATTTGTCCGTTTGCCCCTTGCCCCATGTGTGCACCGGCAATGCGTTTGAAATACTGAATTCCCAAAGGCATATAGCTGGGCCAGGGCGGAGTGTGAATACTTAGGCGCTGCGTTAAATCGTACATTTTAAGGTTCTGCATAAAGCTAAAGAATGTGTTCGTGTCCATTGTTTTCTCCTTAAGGTTTTTATAGTTCTGCCAAAGCCTGATAAGCCTTGATAAATGGTTCCATGGGTGCTTTCACAACCCCTGCGCCAACCTGGCCAATGCCAGGATTCTTATGAGCAACACCGGTATCAATAACAGGGCTAAGGTTATTCTCGATCACCTTCAGCACATCAATACCCAAAGGCGTTCCCCTGAAATCCAAAGCAGGTATCTGGTAATTTGTGCTTTCACCATAGCATATTTCATACATCGATAAAGTATAAGATAAAGCATCATTAGCGCAGCCGCCAACAAACTGTACGATTGCCGGTGCGGCTGCTATGGCAAAACCACCCAAGCCACCTGTTTCAGTTATAGCGCTATCGCCAATATCAGGGTTTGCATCCGCTTTGCTATAGCCCGGAAAATACAAGGCATCGGGTACTAAAGCAGGGCCAGTAAACCATTTATCACCTGTGCCACTAAGCTGAATGCCAAATTCTGTGCCATTGCGCGCCATCACCAAAGCTATGCTGGAATTGGGGATATTACGAGCGGGATCCAATACAGCTTTACAGGCAGGCATGGATAGATTTAGAAAGAAATGGTCGTTACCATTGATGAAATCCAGCACAGCCGCAGATTCCTGCACATTTTCCATCGTTTTCAGAATAGCAGGGGCAAGTTGACGAATTAGTAGCGAAGTGCCAGCGCGATTGCGATTGTGCACTTCGTCACCCATGTGTAAAGCTTGAGCGATCAGGCTTTGTAAATCTATCTTGCCCAAGTATTTAATAGCACGCTGCAGGGTTGGATACAGCACGTCGTCCATCCAATGCAGACGCGTTATTACTTCTGTGCCGTATGCCCCATAGCGCAGCACTTTCCCCAAGCCTTCATTTTGCGTGGCATAGGTGTAATTATCAAAAGTTTCGTTATGGATAACAAAAACCGGCATGGAAGGGCTGATAATTCCTGCCATAGGGCCAACCGCAGCATGTTCGTGACACGGAGCGTAGTTAATCTCGCCAGACGCTGCCAATTTCTCTGCTGTTTCGGGTGTATCTGCTCGTCCTTCATATAGTAAAGCACCAATCACAGCGCCACGCATGGGTCCACACATTTTAGCCCAAGTGATGGGGGGTCCTGCGTGCAAGATCAAATTCTCCTGCATACCCGGAATCAAATCACGGGCAAGCCCCATGCCAACCAGAAATGGCTTGCCTTGGTTAATCACAGCCAATGCTTTATCATTAGCCAAGGTTATCTCAGCACGCACTTTATCCGTATATTTAGCTTTCATCTGAATCGCAATATCAAGCGGCGGAGTCCAATCAACTTGCGCCACATCCACACCCTGAAGATGCAGATCAGCAGCAAAGGAATCCAAACCCAGATTTACGATTTTTGGCTTTCCCACGGTCAAGTTTAGCTTTTTCATGCCTTGTTCCTCCCAGTTTTTAATAGCTCCAGAGCATAAACCACGGCTTTGTGATGCGCGGTAAATACAATTGCACCTGCATTAGCTAATTGCTCAGCCTGTTTTTCCACGTTTTGCGGATCATCTTTTGTTCCCAACACATGGCAAACCACCACAATATCTTTGGGTAATGCAGCTATCACAGGAACAAGCTCGGAAGCGGGATCGGGATGTGCACCATAGCCCAAAACAACATCTATAAGGATTATAGCCGTATCGGGGTCTTTGGCTTCGATTTGCATCTTCTTTAGGCGTAAACTGTAGTCAATCATGGGATGTGGCCTACCCACAGTGAAATCATCAGCGCCTAAATCAATAAAGCAATCACCTTCGCTGTGCCATGCATCTGCCATCTTATATTCCGGTTCGGTGGAAATATTGCTAAATGGATATTTGCCAAAGTATTGATGATATAGCTGCAACGCTTCATAGCATAGGGTGCCACCACTGTATAAGCCACGTATGTATTTACTTCCCTTGCCTATAGCGTTAAAAACTATAGTAGTTTCTTCTGCTTTAGTAGCTATTATAATGTTGTTCAGTTTGTTATATGCTGCACAGGCTAATTCTGCGGTCTCATCCAATGAGCTTGTATATTGCATATTAGGAATGTTGGGAATAGCGATTTCCGTTAAGAAGTTTACAACCACAGGTTTGGCAGTAATGGCTAACTGTTGCCATAGTTTATCCAGCACAATGGTATCCGGTGTTTTGCCAATAAGGACAATCACCTGCGTTTGCGCATCATTAATTAGATAATCCAAAAAAGCCAGCAGCATGATGCCACCGATCTCTTTTTTTCCATCTCTACCACCTGTACCAAAAGCTTGAGAAACACCACAGTGAAAGCGCGCCAAACCTACGCTTACTTCCTGCAAACCCGTTCCAGATGCGGATACAATACCAATATTCCCGCGTGGAACTTTGTTCGCAAAAGCCAACGGGACGCCATTAATTATTGCCGTGCCACAATCGGGACCCATCATAAGCAAGCCCTTGGCAACGGCTTTCTGTTTAAGTTTAAGCTCGTCTTCCAAGCTCACATTATCGGAAAAGAGCATAACGTGTAAACCAAGCTCAAGTGCTTTGTCAGCTTCAACAGCAGCATATTTTCCGGCGATAGAGATAAGGCACAAATCACCCTTGTTTAAGCTATTGCTGGCTGCTTCAAGGTTGTGGAGGCTTTGCGCTACATTTCCACTTCCCTTATGGCCGGAAGGAGCGTTTATCAGTTCATCAGCTTGAACAATTGCCTTCTCGGCTGTTTCTGTGGTAGCGGCTTTTACCACTATCACCAGGTCAGTCTCTGCTGCGTCCAGAATCTCATCCACAAGCATCTCTGTAGCAGCCAATATCTCGCGGTTTTCTTTAGTCGCCAAAATTGCCACCGCATCGCTTACGCCGCTCATTTCACGCAGTGCTTTGGATACAAGCATCAGTTTAACTGAATCTAAGTACTTGCCTTTAATGATCTTTGCCATTACTTCCATAATACAATCCTTTAATAATCTAAGCCTATATCGTTACAATACAAGCTACAAGCTAAATAAAACCCGCTTAATTCATCGGAACCAGAGCTTGAGCCATGGCTTATAATTTTGGTCATCCACCCCAGGGATTCATCTTCCTTTGTACCCAAGCTGGTTAAAAACATCGCCCAATCTTCATCGAGCTTTAGCGTTACTGCCTGGGTTAAAAAGGTGTTAACCAAGGGGTCATTCCCAACTGATGCAACAAATATCACCTTCAGTATTTTTGACAACTCATTTTTTTGCACCTGGCTCATCCAGGCTATGCTGATCAGAAATCCCACCAGAAAGTCATCTCCTGCAGGAGTTAAACCTATTCCTTTGCGTTTGAAACACTTCACTGCATTTTCAAACTCATTTTCGCGGAACATTTTAATGCCTTGCCGATAGCTGTTAGCCAAAACCGCTGAAAACGTATTTTCATCTCTGTAATAGCTTGAAACCATGCTGTAAATACTTTCCGGACTGCAAAGGCTGCTGAAATCCCTAAAACTTTTTTCGATATTCTTTTGCAAGATTACCCTCTCTGGAACAAGATGAAATTCTAAGCTTAAGTAAATTGACTTATCAGAAATTTTAACTGGTTTACCTGAATCAAATATTATGCTATGTTTTAGCTTCGTAAATGTCTTCAGCTCCGGCAGCAGATCAGCATCCAAAATAATCCTGAAAGCACCAGGGCAATAATCCCTTGTGCACACCGAAACTATCAGCTCGCCACAGCTAAAATTGATTACTTTGGCGTGATGGCTGTAGATAAGCTGAAACCTACCCTCAGGAACGCACGCCCCCACAGATAAAAGCCCAATGTTGTTAATACTTTCCATATCTACAGGATAGCGCAATTGGTGCTGGCAGGCAAGGTAATTCTATGCGTTTTTATTGCACAACGCCCCCCCCCCCTGCTCGCCGCACCTTTCTTCCGCTCAGCCTTGCCTCACTTTGCTCTTACAAAAGTGCGCTGAACCTGCGGTAAGATAGTAGGGAAATAGAGATTTGGTAGGTGGTATATTGGGCTTAAGATTTCTTCGGTGCTCTGGGTGTATTCGGTGGTTAATTCCACATTCTTTACACTTTTGGAACAGCCTTTGCTTATTACTATGGGAAAGAATATCAACAAAAAAAGGTTGGCACAGATGAAACACGTAATGATGATCTTAATTCTGGTAGGGCTTATCGCAACGCTTAGTGCGGGGCTTAACTATCAGTACAATCTAACCAAGCCTACCCTCAAAACAGAGGGGCAATATACCTCGGTGCGTTTAGATAATGCCCAAAGCTGGGGTGAAGCCGGAAATCCTGATCTTCCCTGGTTTGGCGTAAAGCTACTATTACCAGTTGGCAGTGAAGCAGATAAAATTGTGGTAAGCCGCAAGGCTCCCATCACATACAAGCTTAGCGCTCCCATCAGCCCAATTCAAAAACCGTATCCTTTCTCGCATAAGATTTTAGAAGCACCAAGCCTTCCCAATGAGAGTATTTATGCTTCAGTGCAGGCTTACCCTGCAACCCCCGATAATGGTCTGATTACTGCCTTCCTAAGCGGAAACCCTATTGCTTTTTCGGCTGTAAGCCCCTTTGAATACTACCCCGCACAGAATGAACTGGTTTTCTATCAACAGATTAGTGTGGATATTAGCTATAGCGCCACCAGTAAGGCACAGGCTGCTTTGCGCTTTTTGAAGCAGGATGCGTTCACGGCAAAACGCCTCAGGCAATCGGTGGATAATGCCGGTGCGATAAGCATTTCCCGCACCATCCCCACAGGAGTAGAATATCTAATCGTAGCCGATGCCGCAAAACTTGCCAACTGGGTTCCCCTGCAAAACTTGTATGAAAGCCGCGGCATGACCGTAATGATAAAATCTATGACCGAGATCATTGCCAGCAGCACTGGGGCTGATACACAAGATAAACTGCGCAACTACATAAGTACATTTTATGCCGTTAATCCCTTGCGTTACGTTCTCTTAGCAGGTGATACAGATGTTATCCCTCACCGTGGTTTCTATGTAAATATGGGATCCAGCAGTGAAATGGATGCCGATATCCCTGCCGACATGTATTATTCCTGCCTGGATGGTAACTGGAACACGGATGGTGACGCCAATTGGGGAGAAATGTATGAAGCTGATCTTGCTCCAGAGCTGGCAATAAGCCGTATTTGCTACAATAGCGATACAGAAATTGCCAACCAGATCAATAAAATAATGAGTTATCAGATTGCCCCAGTTGAAAGTGAGATTAAAACGGCTTTCATGGCTGGTGAATGGCTGTGGGACGGGCCCACCTGGGCCGGTGATTATATGGACGAAATGCTTGGTGGAAGCAGCGCAAACGGCTATACCACCGTAGGCATTCCTTCTTCCTGGAACGTAACCACGCTTTACGACCGCACTTATGGCGCTGCAGATTCTTGGGGAGCTAACCAGATACGTCCCATCTTAAGCCAAGGCGCAAATCTGGTGAATCATTTGGGACATTCCAACACCACATATACCATGCGGCTATCCAACAATCAAGTAAGTGCATCCACTATTACTAACGATGGAAGCGCTCATAACTACTCAATTTACTTTACCCAGGGCTGTTATTCCGGGGCTTTTGATAACCGTGACACCGAACCCGGTAGCTATACCAGCGATTGCATTAGCGAAAAGATGACTTCCATTGCTACAGCAGCGGCTGGAATGATTGCCCACTCCCGTTACGGATGGGGTTCTGAAGGCAGCACAGATGGTCCTTCCCAGTATTTCCACAGGCAGTATATGGATGCCATCTTTGGAGAGCACATCAACGAGCTTGGCTATACTTTGGTAGATTCCAAGATCGATAACATTCCTTATATGAACAGCCAGCCCGTGATGTATTGGGTTGCCTACGAAACAAACCTGTTTGGCTGCCCGGCGATGATGATTTGGTCGGACACACCGCAAACGATTACTGCCAGCCTGCCTTCACAATGGATGGTGGGAGTAAATAGCTATCAGATTCCCACGAATGCTCCCTTTGCCGAATTGATTATTAAAAACGCTGAAGGAACAATCTATCAGACGCTCGCAGATGCCGATGGCTTGCTGAACATTAGCATGTTGGAAAGCCTTAACCCTGGTCCCTATCAGCTTTATTTGAATGCTCCCAATTTTTACGCTTACGAAAACACGATTATGGTAACAGCTTCGCAGATGCCATACATTGTGTGCAAGAACATCGTTATCAACGATTCTGACGGCTTGCATCACACAGGTGAAACTGTGAGTATTAGCCTGTATGCCAAAAATGTAGGCTTGCTGGATTTAAACCAGGCGGGCACTATCAGCCTTAGCTCCAATTCTCCCAATATTCAGATACTGAATAGCACTATTCCTTTTAGCGCTATAGCCGCAGGAGATTCGCTGGTGATAGAAAATGCCTTCCAGTTAAACATAATTGGCAATTTTGTGGATAACAGCTCGGCAAGCTTGAACTTTGCTGCCAGCTATGACAGCTATAATTCGCAGAGTACCAGCACAATTCTGCTGAATGCACCCCACTTGCAGATTAGTTCTTACTCGGTAAACAACGAAACAACGATCATAAACCCAGGGCAAAGCCCGTCCCTTAGCTTTTCCATTCAAAATACGGGTAGCGGTAATGCTTTCTCTCCCATGCTGGTTTTATTCTCAGATTCGCCCTACGTAAGCTTATCCAATTATGAGCTACAGCTTACGCCTATCGGCTTTGCCAGCACTGCTAATTATGATAGTGCCTTTACGGTAAATATCTCTCCCGCAGCCGAACTTGGCAGCAGCGTAAGCATAAACTATTTGCTTGGTGCCGAAAATGGGGAAAGTATCGAAGGCAATTTTATCATCTATGTAGGCATGATGAGCTATGGCTTTGAGCCAGACTTACAATCTTGGGAAGTGCAAAGTTTAAATGCCAATTTCACCAATCAATGGCACCGTTCAAGTTCCAGAAATCACACAGAGAACGGACTCTATTCCATGAAATTTGGTGGCGCTGGAAGCGCTCAGTATACTGGCAGTGCCTATGGCGCTTTGCTTAGCCCAGTGATGACCGTAAGCCCCAATTGCCAACTGAAGTTTTATCATTGGATGCAAGCCGAGAAACATGCTACTCAGAATGCTTACGCCTGGGATGGCGGTATGATTCAGATGAGCCTTAATGGAAGTGCCTGGGCGCAGATTACGCCCGTGGGTGGCTATCCTTACAAGATTTATAGTAATAACGCCTCTCCCTTTGCCGCCAATACTTTCGTTTATTCAGGGGATATTCCCTGGACTGAAGCTATCTTTCAGCTTGGCAATGTCTCGGGAACTGCTCAATTCCGTTGGGTGTTTGGCAGCGATTCCAATACCTCCGGAGAAGGCTGGTACGTGGATGATGTGCATATTGATGGCATAGTTGCCAATAGCGACGAAAACCTTCCTGCTGGTGCAACGGTGCAATTGCATGAAAACTACCCCAATCCCTTCAATCCCAGCACTACTTTAAGCTTTACGTTACCTGCACAAACGCTGGTTAAGCTGGAGATATTTAACCTCAAAGGACAAAAAGTGCGGAGCCTCATCGCCGGTGATACCCCGCAAGGCACGCATAACATCGTATGGAATGGCACAGACGACAATAACCATGGAGTTGCCAGCGGAGTATATTACTACCGTTTAAGCACGCCCCAAAGCAGCCTGAGCAAGAAAATGCTTCTCGTTAAATAATGCTAATTTTTAGCCCCAAAACCAAAGTTGTAGCTCTCACCGGAGCTGGGATAAGTGCCGAATCCGGTATTCGCACCTTTCGCGAAAGCGGAGGGTTGTGGGAAAGCCATCGTGTGGAAGACGTGGCTACTCCCCAAGGATTTGAAATTAATCCCAGCCTCGTGTGGGAGTTTTACCGCCAGCGCTTGCAGCAAAGCCAGAAAGCGCTCCCCAATCCTGCACATTATGCGCTGGTGGATTTGGAAAACTATCTGGGCTCCAATTTTTGTCTGATAACTCAGAATGTGGATGGCCTGCACAGCCGTGCCGGTAGCAAAATGCCCCTGGAAATGCATGGCAGCCTATATTCTTGCTATTGCACAAATTGTCGCAGCAAATATGCTATGGAAGATATTAACCACAGCGTAAAAATACCTGTCTGTGAGAAATGCGGCGCACCCTTGAGACCGGATATTGTATGGTTTGGCGAAATCCCCTATAATCTGTTTGATATTGAAAACGCCCTTAAACACTGCGAACATTTGATTATTATTGGAACCAGCGGAACTGTGTATCCAGCCGCAGGATTTGTGATGACGGCAAAACTGATGGGCGCAAACACTATCGCTATTAATCTGGATAAGCCAGATAACCTAAGCTTTATCGACGAATTTCATCAAGGGAAAAGCGGAGATATTTTACCCAAGCTGGTAAAACAGTGGATTTCGTAGTGTAAGACAAGGGGTTAGGTTTTAGGGGTTAGAGTGTAAGATTGTAGGGGGCGAGTTGCGCTCGCCCAAGCTGGAAAGGTTTGGAGTTCCTGCGTCCTCGCAGGAAAGGCCATGCCGATCTCAGGTCGGCAGTTATTTCACTGTCGGCGAGACGCCAACAGACCTTGCCAGCGAGGACGCTGGCACTCCACAACTTTCGCACTCCACACCTCTCGACTTCCCCAAACATCCCCTTATACCCTGTAAACAAGCGAATATGACTTAAAAATTTTGCGTAAACGAGTAAAGATAACCGTATATGCGGCAGAACTATAAGTCAAAACAAACGTCTGTTTGGGTATAGGGCTTGCATACAATTGTGCATATCACACAAAAACAGCTACAGCTACTCTTCCTGAAGTAAGTTTGGGATGGGTTCGAGTGGGGGGAAATGGTGAAAACTGCGAATCGTATGGAAGAGTTAAGAGTTAACTCTTAACTTTTAACTCATGTGTAGGCTTGGTTACGGTCTGCCAATGGCGTAATAGGTGAAACCAAGTTCTCTTACTGCTTGCGGATTATAGAGGTTGCGTCCGTCGAAGATTACAGGGTGTTTCAGGGTTTCGGCGATGCGTTTAAAATCTGGATAGCGGAACTGATGCCATTCGGTAATCAACAGCAGGGCAGCGGAGCCTTCCAGGGCTTGATATTCGTTCTCGCATAGGGTTACAGCGGGGTTATTCGCAAAAATACGCTGCGCCTCGTCCAAAGCTACGGGGTCATAGGCTCGGATGGTGGCTCCCAAAGCTACCAGGGCATTGATGATAACCACTGAGGGTGCTTCGCGCATATCGTCCGTTTGCGGTTTGAAGGCTAAACCCCAGATAGCAAAGCATTTACCGCTAAGCGAAATTCCAAAATGCGCCTGTACTTTTTCTACCAAAATGCGTTTTTGGGCGGCGTTAACTTCTTCCACGGCTTTAAGTATCTGGGAATCATAGCCTTTAGCGGCTGCCATGTGGATCAGCGCTTTGATATCCTTGGGGAAACAGCTTCCGCCATAGCCAACCCCTGGGTAGATAAACTTATAGCCAATTCGGCTGTCGCTGCCTATGCCACTGCGCACTTCGGCAACATCTGCGCCATAAACATCGCAAAGCCTGGAGATCTCATTGATAAATGAAATCTTGGTGGCTAAAAGGGCATTTGCGGCATACTTCGTCATCTCCGCAGAACGGATGCTCATTAGCATTACTCTGTCGTGCGTGCGGCAGAAGGGAGCATACAGGGTTTTCATCGTTTCCCCCGCGGTAACGCTATCAGTGCCTATTACCACTCTATCGGGGCTCATAAAATCATCTATGGCAGCACCTTCCTTCAGGAACTCGGGATTGGAAACCACGTCAAATTGATAAGCTACACCCCGCTGGGCTAAAACTTGCAGTATCTGCCCACGTACCAAATCGGCTGTGCCAATAGGAACGGTGGATTTATTTACTATAATTTTGGCTGAGTTCATGGCTCTTGCTATCTCTGTAGCGGCACTTAGCACATACTGAAGGTCAGCAGAGCCATCTTCATCCGGGGGAGTTCCCACCGCGATAAAGATAATCTGCGATAGCTGCACCGCTGACATTAAATCACAGGTAAAGCTTAATCTCCCTGCCTCTGTGTTGCGGATTACCATTTCCTGTAAGCCAGGTTCGTGGATGGGAATTAGCCCGTTGTTTAGCTTGGTAACTTTAGCGGCGTCTTTATCCACGCAGATCACGCTGCTCCCCATTTCGGCAAAACAAGCTCCGCTGGTTAAACCTACATATCCGCTACCTATTACGGCAAGTTTCATGGTAACTCCCTAAAATAGGCAATAACCTGGGAAATGCCTTCTGATAAGCTATATTTGGCTTCCCAACCAAGTTCCCGCCTGGCTTTGGCAGAGTTTAGCAGCGAACGGTGTAAATCGCCCTGCCTGGCTTCGCCAAACATGGGTACAATGCCTGTTTGCATTTGGGCTTCAATCTCGTTATACAGCGCCACAGTGCTTGTTTCGCTGCCTGTACCGACGTTAAAAGCTTCGCCACTGCCTGTGGTTAAGGCAATCAGATTGGCACGGACAACATCACGCACAAACACGTAATCACGCAGCATACCTTGATCCTCGTTGGGGTAACGATAGATGCTTGGCGTGGAGCCGCTTAGCAGCTTTTCGATGAACAAGGAAACAACCCCGGCTTCCCCATGCGACATCTGCCTGGGACCATATACGTTGGCGTAGCGGAGCACTGTGTAATTTAAGCCATACTGATGATGATAGAAGTACAGATAATCCTCGCCAACCATTTTGTTAATCGCATATACGGACAATGGTTTAGGATCATAAGTTTCGCTGGTGGGATATTCAGTTGCCTCGCCATACATAGCCCCGCCCGAGGAGATATAGATAACTTTCTGCACTTTGTAGGCTACGCAATTCTGTAAAATATTGATTAGCCCTTTAACGTTTATTTCAGCGTCATTTAGGGGATTGGCAATGGATAACGGCACACTAATCTGCGCGGCGTGGTGGTTAACCAAATCAGGCTTTTCAAGCGCAAATACTTCAGAGATGGCGGAGTCGCAGATATCCATGTGGTAAAACTTCGCATGGGGGTTTAGGTTACGCAAATTGCCCGTGGATAGGTTATCTACTATCACCACTTCGTGCCCTTTGGCTATGTAGGCATCGGCTACATGAGAGGCGATAAAGCCCGCTGCGCCAGTAATTAGTATCTTCATTGTTCTTGCTCCACTATTTCGTATTCGCCCAAAACTTTTACATTCTTGGGGTCTATTTTCACCAACACGGCTTGGCGCAACACATTCACTTGTAGATGCACTTCCGCCATCTTGCTATGGCTTTCCACCATGCCCGTCATGCCTTTTAAGGGACCCGCGGTAATAAGTACTTCCAAGCCCTTATCCAGCCATAAGCCGGGGGACATATCTGCCTTCCTGGCTGCGCCACGGTTCAAATTTGTTAGGTCGTTCAATAATTCCTGCTGACCGGTAACTTTGATAAAATTAGCGGCATAGCCCGAGATTTTAATGGTGTCTTTGGTAAACACATCCAAAACCACAAAGATGTAGCCTGGGAACATCACGCTGGCAAATTCCACCTTCCGCCGCTGATAGATGCGCGATTTGGTGAACTGGGGCAGGTAATAGCTGATGGCGTTTTGGCGTGCATATTCGGCAAGTTTCTTCTCGCAGCGGGGCTTGGTGTGAATCACCGTCCACTTTTTATCGCCTTCGGGCATGGTTAGCTCGCCAAAGAGTTCGTCTATCAGAACAGGTTTATGTGTAGCCATTTAATATCTGTAGTGCTCGCCTTTGTAGGGACCTTCAATGGGCACACCGATATAGGCAGCCTGTTTCTTGCTAAGTGTGCTAAGCTGAACTCCCAGCTTGTCCAAATGCAAGCGGGCAACTTCTTCGTCCAATTGCTTGGGCAGCACGTAAACGCCTATTTCGTGCTCTTGTTGCCAAAGCTGAATCTGCGCCAAAACCTGATTGCTAAAGGAACAACTCATCACGAAGGAGGGATGCCCAGTGGCGTTACCAAGATTCACCAAACGCCCCTCGGAAAGCAGAATAATGGCTTTCTCGTTGGGCAGCTTGATTAGATCCACCTGGGGCTTAATATTCACTTTCTGCACGCCGTCCATTTCGTACAGCTTGTTCACCTGAATCTCGTTATCAAAATGCCCGATATTACAGACGATGGCATTGGCTTTCATTTTTAGGATATGGTCAACGCGGATTACATCACAATTACCCGTGGCAGTTACAAAGATATCTGCCTCTTCAATCATGTTATCCAGCGTGTTCACTTCATAGCCTTCCATGGCGGCTTGTAAGGCGCAAATGGGATCAATTTCGCTAACAATTACTCTAGCGCCAAAACCACGCATAGATTGAGCACAGCCCTTCCCCACATCACCGTAACCGCATACCATTACCACCTTGCCTGCCACCATGATGTCGGTGCCACGTTTGATGCCATCGGCAAGGGATTCCCGGCAGCCATACAGATTGTCGAACTTGGATTTGGTAACGCTGTCATTCACGTTTATGGCTGGCACAAGCAGAGTTCCTTCGGCAAACATCTGATACAATCTATGCACACCGGTGGTGGTTTCTTCGCTTACGCCGCGTAGGCAGGTAACCGCTCTGTGCCATTTGGTGGGGTCTGCTTTTATTCCAGAGATTAGCAGTTTTTGCACCAAATTCATCTCTTCCACGGGGGAATCTGCTTTGGGCAGAACGCCTGTTTCCTGATATAAATTTTCCAAACGGTAGCCTTCATGAACCATTAAAGTTGCGTCGCCACCATCATCAACGATTAAATTGACGCCATCTTCCCAGCTTAGCGCCTGCAAGGTGCACCACCAATATTCTTCCAGGTTTTCACCCTTCCAGGCAAACACCGGAATTCCGCTTTCGGCAATGGCAGCAGCGGCATGATCTTGCGTGGAAAAGATGTTGCAGCTTGCCCAGCGTATGGAAGCGCCAAGTGCGGCAAGGGTTTCTATCAGAACCGCTGTTTGCACCGTCATGTGCAAGCTACCTGTGATATTGGCTCCCTTCAGGGGTAAATCGCTACGATAGCGCTCTTTGATGGCAATCAAGCCTGGCATTTCCACTTCGGCAAGCATTATTTCTTTGCGTCCCCAGGCAGCCAGATTGATGTCGGCAATTTTATAGTTCATCTTTATT
>JAVEUB010000284.1:0-3759 GCA_034005785.1 Cloacimonas sp. (SeqCode)
CGCCGCGCTGTATCTCTTCGTCGTCTTCACTTTGCTGCTCCTCATGCAAAGTGACAAGCTATTCCAGGACAACACAGTTTTTCCATTGCGTGGAAAAAACGGCCTCTTTTTTCCACAGTGTGGAAACATTTTTTCGGTCCTTCGGACATTTCCGGGGGAAAATTTATTGGCTCAAATGCATGCGAATGATTCAAAACCTTTGAAATCCGCTTTGAATGCGAAGAATCCTCGCTGGCCATGGCATCACATCTGGCTATCGCGTGGTGAAGGCCCTTATACATTCAAAGCCTCTTCTCTTGGAGTTGATTGCAGAGACCAATGCACTTTTGTCCAATGTAAAATCCCCCGGAAAAGTCGGAAGAGCCGAAAAAAGTTTTCCACACTGTGGAAAACTTCCGGCCGGCCCTCGTCCTACGGCTGCCCTGTAGGCCCGGGCGCTGACCGGGCGGCTTTTTGGAGCCGGGACGACCTCGTCCCGCGGCTGCCCATTCTGACTCCTGAATACTCGCGCCATCCTGGCGCGCGCCCCCCTTCCCGTCCACCCCTTGCCCTTAATTCTTCATTCCTAATTCTTAATTGTTAATTGCCATCCCCCCCACCCCATCTGCTACTCTCAGCCCGTGAAATCGGCGATTTTCCAATGAAAGCCTTCGTCGGGATAACCGATCGCGACTGGTTCGACACGTGTCCTAGCAACCAGCGGGTGAGACCAGATTGAGGGGAAAAAGGGGTGACACTTCCGAAGGAAGGGAGTGTTACCATGCAAGCGAAGGAAACGAGGAAGAGGGAGAAGACCAAACGCCCCCCTAGGGGGGCGTCGCGCCGGACAAAATGTCCCAGGTATTCGGCGGAGCTGAAACTCCGGGCGGTGAAGCTGCACGTGGAGGAAGGCTTCGACCTGAAACTGGTGGCGCAGGAGGTTGGCGCCAGCGACGTCAGCATCCGGGAGTGGATCCGGCGCTACCAGGAGTACGGCCGGGCCGGACTGGAAGCGCCCATCGGGAAGTCGCGCAAAGCGGCCAAGCCCAAGTTGCCGCCGCTGGTGAAGCAGGAGATCGTGGCGGTGAAGAAGCAGCATCCCAACTACGGGGTGCGGCGGATCGCCCATTGGCTGAGGCGGGCCTTGTTCCTGCCGGCCAGTCCGGAGACGGTGCGCCGGACCTTGCATCAACACCAACTGCTGCCCAAGACCAAACTGCGCCGAATGAAGAAGAACCCGCCCAAGCCGCGGTTCTTCGAGCGGACGACGCCGAACCAGATGTGGCAGTCGGACATCTTCTGCTTCCGGCTGGACGGACGGAACGCCTACCTGATCGGGTTCATCGACGACCACTCCCGCTATATCGTCGGCCTGGGCCTGTTCCGGAGCCAGACGGGAGAGAACGTCATGGAGGTGTACCGCACGGCGGTTGGCGAACATGGCGTTCCCAAGGAAATGCTCACCGACAACGGGCGGCAGTATGCCACTTGGCGCGGCAAGACGCGGTTCCAGCAGGAGCTGGCCAAGGACCGCATCCACCATATCCGCAGCACGCCGCATCATCCGATGACGCTGGGCAAGATCGAACGCTTCTGGCGGACGATCTGGCAGGAGTTCCTGGTGCGGGCCCAGTTCGACAGCTTCGAGTCGGCGCGGGAGCGCGTGGCGCTGTGGGTGAAATACTACAACCACAAGCGGCCGCACCAGTCACTGGACGGACTGGTGCCGGCCGACCGGTTCTTCGCCGTGCAAAAGGAAGTGCGCCAGGCCATGGAAAAAGGCCTGCAGGAAAACCTGCTGGAACTGGCCTTGCGCGGCCAGCCGAAGAACCCGTTCTACATGGTCGGGCGGCTGGGCGCGCAGTCGGTGGTGATGAAGGTGGAGAAAGGACAGTTGAAGATGGTGCTGGATGGCGAGGAAGACCATCCGGTGCGGGAAGTGGTCTACGACATGGAGGCAAACGGAGATGAACAGCGTGGAGAAGAACATCAAGAGCCCGAAGGACCAGGCGACGTACAGCGCGCAACAGAAGTGCCAGGCGGTGCTGGCCGTGTGGACGGGCCGCCGGCGGCCTTCGGATGTCTGCCGGGATCTGAACGTGTCCTCGAACCGGCTTCAGGCTTGGCAGGAACGGGCGATGGAGAGCATGCTGAAGGCGTTCGAGCCGCGCCTGCGCCGGCAGGAGGATCGGGGAGCGATCCTGGCCGACCCGCTGCAGCGGATGCTGGAGCGCAAGCTGACGTTGCTGGACAGCCGGATGGCGCGGCTGGCCGGCAAGCCGGCCAAGCCTGCGCCGGAGAAGCCGCCGACCAACGGATAGAAAGGTTGGCGGCAGGAGGTGGAGACGATGAAAGCACGGACATCCGCCACGAAGGTGGACCCGGAGGAGTACCTGAAGGTGTTCCTCCTGGTCCGGGGCGGAACGCTGACGGCGAAGGCCGCAGCCCTGCGCTTGGGGATCTCCCGGAAGACCTACTACGAATGGGAGGCCCGGGCGTTCCAAGGCCTGATGGAAGCCCTGCGCCCGAAAGCGACGGGACGCCCGTCGCCGGTCCGGGACCCGGCGTCGGAGCGTCTCAAGGAGGAGAACCAACGTCTGTCCCGGCAAGTCCTGGAGCTGGAGCAGACGCTGGAGATCCGGCGCCTGCTGGCGGAAGTTGAAACCCGCGCACAAAAAAAATAGAGCGGTCGCGATCGTGGTGAAGAGCATCCAGAGATGTCGGGAACAGGGCGGTCCGTCCTGTCGGCGGCTGTTGGCCGCCGCCGGACTGCCCCGCTCCAGCTTCCTGCGCTGGCAACGGCGCATCCGCACCGGACTGGCCGCGATCCGGACGGGCTCCGCACGCGACATCCAGGCGCTGGAAACGCGGTCGCCTAAAACGGCATCGGCGATCCGGAGGAAGATCGCCGCGCTGGCCCACGGCCGCCACCGCAGCCGCGGAGCTCCCGCCCTCTGCCATGAAGTCCGGCACGTGTTGTCGCGCCGTTCGTTCCACGTCTTGGTGCGTCAACAGCGGCTGGACGTGTGGCGAGAACGGCAAGCGGCCTTCACCCGCATCGAGTGGTCGCAACCGGCGACCGTCTGGGCCATGGATCCCGGCCAACTGGGCCCACGCCACTGGAACCTGGTCGGCGATCTGGCTTCGCGCTTCCGCTTCGACCTGATCGTTGCCGCCGAACTGCCGGCACGAACCATCGCCGGCCAGTTGGAACAGCTCTTCGCGCAGCACGGAGCGCCCTTGGTGCTCAAGCGCGACAACGGCTCCAACCTGGCGGGCGGCGAGGTGGACGAACTCCTCGATGCACATGGCGTCATCGCGCTCAACTCCCCGCCGCACTATCCCGGCTACAACGGCGCCATCGAATACGCCCAGCGCGAACTCAAAGCCAAGGTCGACCGCCTGACATCGCAAGGCATGAATCTGGATGATGCCTTGGCCGAATCACCGGCGCTGCTCAATGCAAAACCACGCCCCTGTCTGGACGACCGAACCGCCGCCGAAATCTTTTACCCGGCCCGCGACGGCTTCCAACGACAGTTCACCCTAACCCAACGAAAGGAGATCCGAGACTTGATACAAGACCTGGCCCAGAGTATACGTGCCCGCATGGAAAGGTGCGGTCACAACGCCCAAGGCGCCGCGTGGCGCCGGGCTGTCGAGCAATGGCTGGAGGGTAGCGGCCTCATGACCGTCCATCAGCCGACAATCGTGTTACCCCAATATCCCTGAAAATGGCCCCACTTCCGGTTGCCGCTACAAATACGAGGGTGAACTGGT
>JAVEUB010000285.1:0-3735 GCA_034005785.1 Cloacimonas sp. (SeqCode)
TTGAAAGTGCGAATAATCTCATCTATTATTGCACCTTTATCCATAGTTAGCAGGCCCTTTACGTTTTCAATAATGAAATAGCTAGGCCTAAGTTGTTGCACTATTTCGAAGTAATGCCGAAAAAGAAAGTTCCGGGGGTCATCAATAAAATTCTGCCTAATTCTTGCTCCAGCCATAGAAAAACCCTGACAGGGTGGGCCACCAACAATCACATCAGGCTTATACTTGAGTAACAGTTTTTTTTCGGCTACTTCTTTAATGTCCATCACATAAGTATCCGTATGTTGATGATTCTCTTGGAAAGTAGAGGCAATCTGTTTATCATATTCAACTGCTGCAAGAACTTGAAATCATGCCTTGGTAAAACCAGTGGAGAATCCACCTGCTCCGGCAAACAAATCTATCGCTGATAAAACCCTATTCAACTGATTTTTCTCCAGTTCTATACTGCCTCTTAAATGATTTTATATATTCCAACTCAATTGGGGTTAAATGATAAATCTCAGCTAACTGGTTATCGATTAAGTCTATCGTATTTATACACATTTTATGCTTATATTCGTACATCGTTTGTTTGCTGCCAATGTATTGCTTTGTCCTCTGCAATTCAGCATCAATTTTCTTAGACAATTCCACAAGTTTCAACTCACAATTTGCATTGATGCTCGGAATAGTAAAGGTTGTGAGTTCTTTGTTCGTCAGGTGCCAGCAATCTGAAATTTTTACCCAATGCCACCAAAACAGGCTTGAGTTTAAAACACAATTCACAAGATGAATACTATTATCCGTAAAAGCAAATTTACTGTATTCTGATGATTCACCAGGATCTGTAATAAAGGACTTAATCCAATATGTGGCTCGCATATTCACATATAAGATATCATCTCCAAATTTTTGTGTTATCTGGCTAATACTCTCTGTAAAGGAAGTCACCTTCTGATATATCGAGTATTCCAGATCATTCGACAGCTTTAAATAACAATCGGGTAAGCGTACATTGTTTTCATATATGCATATATCTTGGAATAGTTTACTTCTATCCTGAGCATACCAGTAACAATAATCAGAAGTGAATATTTTGTGTAGAGCAGTTTTTTTCTTTTTTGCAAAAAGAATATTTAGTTTTTGGTGTACTCCAGAAAAAAGACAATCAGGCCTGTCTGAATAGCTCAACACAATCTGATGAGCTGCCCTTAGCTCAATATGGTTACGGATTTTTGCCATCCTTTTAGTGGATATATAAGAGATGGGAATAACCATTCCCAATACGCCATCTTCTTTTAGATACTCCAAACTATGATGTAAAACGTCGGCATAAACATTCCCATACTGAGTTATCTCTCTATAGTCCAGCTTGCTGCTCTCTACATAAGGTGGGTTGCCAACAACTACATCATATTTTTCTAATGGCTTGAAATTCAATACATTGCATGCTATAAAATTTGCGCCTACGATACTGTCTATGTTTTTTAGCATTTTTGCCGATGAATAGTTTGAACATAACAACAAAACTCGTATCTTCAAGACGTATAATGAGAAGTTATCCAAATCAGTCCCATGTAAAGAGCTTACTATTGTAGAAATGATGTCGTCATCAATGGTTATGCCTAAATGTTGTATAAGACTGAGTTTTGTCTCAAGTGCTTGAGCTATGAATGCACCTGTACCGCAGGTTGGATCGTATATCGACAAATTAGCTATCATAGTAGCCAACTTGTTTTTATCGCTATATCCACTTAGATACTGCTTCATAGAATCATTATTAACTAAGGAAACATCCGCCAAATTCAGCAGGGCTTTCGCTATAGAATTAAGCACAATGAAACTAGTTAAATCCTCAGGTGTGTAGTAAACTCCGTTCTCTTTGCTTTTTCCGGTTCTTTCATTTATACTTTGCAGCAAACTCTGTAGGTTTTCGGGTTTATATTTTTGATAATCTGCCATTAATGAAACAGATTCAGCAAATCTATCTGGATAGTTTTTGCAGTCATTAAACTCCCACATCTCATCATTATGCAAATAATACGATAACAATCCGGTTCTTACATCGCCTAAGGATGAATTTTGGGATTCTGCATAGTATAGATTCATTAGTGCTTGAACAAAGTCATTATTTCTATGCAAATCACATCTTTTATCTGCGATTACGTTCATATTTGTCCTCTTTGCGAATACTTGATATTTTCTTTCTGAGTTATCTATTCGATATTCTCACTTTTAACAGGTGATAAAACCTGTCAATGAAAATTCGAATAATTCAGATCACTATGGCGAATTTATCAGTGAACAAACAACAATAATGTGAGCCCTTGCTCGTATTACTGCACCAATAGGCGACTAATACTGGTGACATGCTTAATGAAAACTTATTTTTGCCATATTTGTTTACAGGCTGGGCAGTTTTTTTAGACAATTGCCAAAATCTGCGGTCAATCGGTTCATGGAATGGTATTACTTGTAGTTTGGTTCTACGATTCGGAACAGGAATCCCGCATACATAACAGCATTGGCATACTATATTACAGTTGATACTCTGCTTTTCTCTTCATGACTCTGTTTTTCCTCTGTGTTAAACAACAAACCCGCAGTTGTTCTCGAATAGCAAAGCCATGCACTTCCAATCAAACGCAGCTTAATTCTTAATTCTTAATTTTTTCATTCATTTGCCTCATCCATGGGTAGCCTGTTCTGGCTATACACAAAATTATGGCTTCCTGCTTTTACCAAGTTTTTCAGTTTATCGGCGATGATTTCCACCTCATCCAGGTAGTCAATTGTGTTCAAGCCACCCTCTGCATCGCAATCCCCATTTTGTATTTGGGTTAACACCTTTATCCGCAGGTTTTTATGCTGCTCATTGATGCGCCCTTCCATTTCGATTATCTTGTAAGTGTAATCTGTTTTCAGCTCATCAAGGTACTCGATGGAAAGATCGAGCATGTAAATCATTTTGCCGTGCAAGTCGTCTATCATGCTAATAAATTCCGGGCTTAAGGGTACTTTTTGCGCGGTAATCTGGTAATTCAAGATACGGTTTACTTCTTCCGTAAAATCTCCCAGCTTTTCAATATCGTTCACCGTATGCAGTAGAGCAGGGATTTTCTGGATGATGTCGTCGGCATTAGTTTTCGCATTAACCGCCACCAAGTATAGGGTAATTTCCCTTTGCAAGTGATCAATTGCTGTCTCAATACGGGAAATCCTAACTTGCTTGCGGTAGTTTTTATCTTTGAAAGCTTCATAAGATATAACTAAACCCAAATGAACCAGGCGCAGCATTTCGCGCATTTCCTTCAGGGATTGGCCAATAGCAAGCTCGGAATCATTGATTACCAAATAATTCAGATGTTTCGGTTCACCCAAGGTCAGAGTTTCTTCTTTGCCTTCGGGAATAAGTTTTGTTGCTACCTTGGCGAGTAAACCGGCAAAGGGCAGGAATATTATAGTATTAAACACATTGAAAAAGGTGTGACCATTGGCTACGTGACGGGCAATGTTCTCTCCTGCATAGATGTCGCCGGGGGTAAGTTTATTTATGATTATCGTATAGAAACCCAAATATGTTAGCAAGCCAAAGATAATAGTCCCAACAACATTGAACAAAGTATGCACCATGGCGACTCTGCGGGCGGTGCTGTTCGAGCCTATTCCAGCCAACCAGGCTGTGATAGTTGTACCGATATTATCGCCAAAAACAAGATACAGAGCGCCTTCAAAGGGGATTAATCCGTTAGC
>JAVEUB010000286.1:0-3755 GCA_034005785.1 Cloacimonas sp. (SeqCode)
ATGATAGCAAGGTGCTTAAATAAAAGGGAGTGGGATATCAAATCCGCACTCCCTATATTTTTGCTCTTGTCTAAGCCTCAGGCTGCCAGAGCTTTAGTTGCTAATTGTTACTGGCTGGATTCCCGTCTCCACGGGAATGACATGGGCGCCTGCAATGCGCCCCTACAACCTTCCAACCTTCCAACCGTCCAACCGTCCAACCTTCCAGCTTTCCAACCTTCCACCACTTAGTTATCAATTTGTTCAAGTTCTTCAGGAATGTTTCCCTGCAAGCTATCGATCATAAAGCGGGCAGATTCATTCAGATCACCTTCGGGGAATTGCATCAGGAAATCTTGGAACAACTGCAGAGCCATATCGGTATTTTTCAGTTCTTCGGCTACTAAAAAGGCTTTCATAAAGGAGGCTTTGTAATCGTCATTACCATTTTTATAGGTAGAGATAATTTGATCGTAGAACACTATGGCGTCTTTGAAATTGCGTTGTCTGGCTGCGTTATCGGCCTGTGTAAAAAGTTCATCAGCCGTAAGCGTGAGGCGTACACGTTCAGGATATTTACGCATATTGAATTCCACAAAGAGGTTTTCACTAACCTGATCCTGACGGGTTTTTTCTTTCTCTTTTTTAATTAAACCATAAATGCGCGGTTCCGCTTCAAGCTGAGGCTTGTATGTTTTGGCTACTTCTTTAAGTGTGCGGAAAAATACAATATCTCCCCGTGCAGAGGTGAAAACAGGGCTAAGATATCCTACCGGATTATCCCAAATCATCTTGGAAAAATCGGCATCAGCTCCCATTCCGGTGATCACACCATTTTGATATTGGTTATCCAGGATAGCGCTTTCTGGTTTAAGTGAATACTTGGCTATCACATCTTGCATTTTCTTTTCATTTTTCTTTTTATGAGCGCTGTTGAACTTACGCCAAGCTTTATCGGCATCTTTTTTCTTATCGAAGAAAAGCACTTCAATAGTGCGGTACGCTGGTGTGGCATACTGCTCCAAGTCGCGTTCGTAGCGGTTTTGAATCTCAGTGGGGCTTACTTCAATGGTATCCACCACCAAAATTTCGAACGCGCGGCGCAGGATGTAAGAGCGTTTCATGGCTGCGTAATCTTCGTTATCAACGAAGTACTTTTCGTAACCGTTAGCCTTAGCTTCTTCGTAAAGCAGGTTTTGAATCAGTTCGGAATCGATCAATTGGTTTACACCGCCACCCTTCATGATGAATACTTGTTCTTGAGGCGAAATCTTGTCGTAACTTGCCAAAATCTGCCCTACAGTTAAGCTCAGGCTCGCTTTGCTGGATTTTACGATCTGGGTATCCAGAATCCCGTTATTTAATCCCCGATTTTTTAGATCAATTAAATTGATCATGCTGCTATCGACTACTACAGCATATTTTAGCTTGATTTTATCAATAATAGCATTCAGGGCATCGCGTTCCTTAGTGGGACGTAGGCGTTGTTCAATCTCAGGTTTCACTTCAAGGAATTCTTTCTGATGGCCTTCTGCCCATTCCACAGTGCGGAAAATATGCCAGCCAGTGGCAGTTTGCAGAGGGCCTATATAGATATTCTCATCCACTTTGCTTTTAGCGATAAGAGCTTCCAATTCTGCATCATTACCTACGCCGGGGATGTTCCCATTCAAACGGATGTTCTTGATGCTGCCCAGAAGTCCCTTAGCATAAACATTTTGGTTATATTTATCAGAAACCTCGGCAAAGGGCACTCCGCGTTTTAGTTCAGCCAGCGCTTTTTTTCCTTCAGCCTCGTCACTTACTTGAATGTAATCTATCGAAATGGTAGGATTAAGGTAAAATGAGCTTAAATTCTGGTTATAGTAATTTAATAAATCGGCATCAGTTAGGATAACCAGATCAGACACATTGCGCTGGTAGTATTCCTGGATATAGAAGCGTTTTTCCACAGCCTGAATGCGCTCCATAACGCTGGGGTCTTTATCCAGCCCCATTTGCTTGGCTTTCTGATAAAAGACCTCTTCGGTGGCAGTAATGTTTAACACTTCAATTTGGCCATCAACTGTTTGATAGCGTGATTGATAATTAGGGGGTAGTTTGGTAATTTTGGTTTGAATATCTTTACGGGTGATTTGGCCGCCATCAAATTCAGCCAGAATATCCGTGTCATTTATCAGGTTATCGCTGGAAACAGCTATTGGTGCTGTATCTGCCGCGCTTAACGACAAGCAGACGAACAGGAAGATCAGCCCGAGACTGAAACGTAGGTAAGATGACATTTTATGCTCCTTAAACTTGTTTGTTCTGTATCTGACGCCAAAAAAATGGCATTAAAGAAGTAGTCAAGCCTTTTTTCTGAGGTGCCCATGTGTCACCTGTTACATGTCACCTAATACAAAATCTCACTCAAACTTGCAAATGAGTATCACTTAGAGGCACTCAAGGCAGAACATAATCGAAATCAAAGCCATAAGCCTGGCAATGAAAGTGCTGCCAACCAGCAATTAAATCAAGTACATATCACGTAAAGACAAGCTATACGTTAGCAGTAAGCACTACCAGTCTAAAGTCTGTTTCCAGCAAAAAGGCAACTGGAAATACAGCACCCATGTGGCCGAGGAAATCCTCAATCTGCTGGACACAAAGAGTTACCGCTCCATCACAGAGATAGCCAATGACTATGGGAAGAGCAGAAAATTGGTCTTTGATTATCTGGAGGCAATGGCATCAATAGGCATGGTTGGAATCAAAAGCAATGGGTAGTTCATCATAACAAGGGAGGGAATCCTAAAGCTGGGCAGATTCATTCAACCAGGCATACTGTGTAGATTGCGCCAAGAATCTGGTTTGAAACCAATGACGAGGACAAAGAAAGTGATTGTTTGTAGAAGCTGGCTAAGCTCTATGGGTACTTATGCAAATCTGTGCTTGCCCTTCAGAAAAAGACTATCTTATGCGGTAGATGTGTTTAGATAATTTGAAAAAGCGTGATACTCCATTTGAAAAAATGGTGACACTGGGAGTTGTAAAAACATGCGATTTGAAAAAACGGTGATACAATTTGAAATTTCACTTGATACATTGTAATCAAGAACTTCTTGCTTAGCTAAAAAGTTAACCAGTTAAAAGGTTATGGCAAATACAGATATCTATATAACTAAAGCAATGTGTGAAAACATCCTTACAGTTTAATCTGAAAATTAGTAACCACAACTGCCTAATTATGGCAAGCAAAATGTAAATGTACTTGAACTAATGAGCCGTAATCCTGTAAAATCCCATAGGGTCTGCTCCAGTACAGTTAAATGTCCTGGAGCTTGTGGAGCCTACATAGCTCCAAGCTTCAGAGCTATAGGGATTAGCTTTTGTCCATATTTTATAATAGCTTGCCCCTGATATTGCATTCCAGCTTAGCATCATTCCGGCAGCAGATTTGTTTATTGATAGCTGTGGTGTTCTTAGGGTTGCTGTGGTATAAAAATTATAACCGCCCAAGCCATTCTCCACTGCATCTGCAGGGTTATTCAAATGGTCTATCACTGCATGAGGTATATACAGAGTTCGGTAGCACTGCGGTATTTCCAAGCGGAACCAATATGTTTGGGTAGAACTTGTACTTTGATTTGTATAGTAGCGGTAATAGTCGCCAACCAAAACCATGGGAGTGCTGTATTGTTTAAGATAAACCACTTCTGCTCCAAGGCATTCCACCATCCTTTTGGAGATGTAGAATTCTCCATCCCTAAAAAAGCCATAATCTGAGCTATCGAACT
>JAVEUB010000031.1:0-15709 GCA_034005785.1 Cloacimonas sp. (SeqCode)
GCTCTTCCGATCTCCGCATTTAGCGCAGCTTAACTCTTAGCTCTTAACTTTTTAACTCATAACTTCCCATATTTAGCACTCTCCCATCGAGGCTGCTAAAAAACCTCTTGCCACAATTCCAGTCTCGCTTATTTTATACATTAGAGAGGTGTTTATGAATACACAACGTTTTACCCTAAAGTCCCAAGAGATGATATCGGCAATGCAGGAACTGGCTTCCAGCCGAGGTCATCAAGAAATTAGAGATTTGCATTTGCTGGAGGCAATGCTTCAGCAAGATGACAGCCTGATTTTACCGGCTTTGCAGAAGCTGGAAGTGCCCTTGACCACAGTTCAGAACGCTTTGGAAGCTGCTCTGCAAAAGCTACCCCGTATTTCTGGAAGCACTCAGCAGTATTTGTCCCAAGAAGTACTGGATGTGCTGCATCAGGCCGAAAAAGAAGCAGATCAATTGCAGGACGATTATATCAGCTTGGAACATTTGCTACTTGCGCTATTGGTTAAAGGCAAAGAAGCTGCCAAAATCCTGAAAACCTCCGGTTTGAAAAGTGATAAATTGCTGCTCGCCTTAAAAGAACTAAGAGGAAATCAACGGGTTAGCGATCAGAATCCAGAAGCCAGATATCAGGCTTTGGAGAAATATACGCGTAATTTAACCCGCTTGGCACGCACGGAAAAGCTGGATCCGGTGATCGGACGTGATGAAGAAATCCGCCGCAGCATCCAGATTTTATCCCGCCGACGCAAAAATAACCCTATTCTTATCGGTGAACCAGGGGTAGGTAAAACCGCTATTGCCGAAGGTTTGGCAAGGCGCATCGTTGCTCGTGATGTACCAGAAAACCTGAAAGATAAAGACTTGCTGGAATTGGATATGGCTTCTCTTGTAGCAGGAGCAAAATTCCGCGGAGAATTCGAAGAACGCCTGAAAGCCGTGATTTCCGAAGTAGAAAAATCCAATGGACGCATCATCCTGTTTATCGATGAGCTGCACACGGTTGTAGGTGCAGGTGCCGCCGAAGGCAGTATTGATGCTTCCAATATGCTTAAACCTGCTCTGGCACGTGGTAATTTGCATTGCATCGGAGCTACCACTCTGGATGAATACCGCAAGTATATCGAAAAAGATGCAGCTCTTGAGCGGCGGTTTCAGCCTGTTTTGATTTCCGAGCCAAGCGTGGAAGATACAATCTCCATCCTGCGCGGAATCCGCGAAAAGTATGAAGCGCATCATGGGGTACGGATTACCGATAGCGCTTTGGTGGCTGCAGCCCAGATGTCTGAACGCTACATTGTAGATAGATTTTTGCCCGATAAGGCTATAGATCTGATCGACGAAGCCTGTGCCAGATTGCGCATGGAGATAGATTCTTTGCCGGTGGAACTGGATGAATCCGAACGCCGCTTACGACAGTTGGAAATAGAACGTCTGTCCCTGGCTAAAGAAAAAGACCCGCTTTCCAAGGAGCGTTTGGAGAAAATTAAAGCCGAAATTGCGCAACTTAGCGAACAGGACAAGGTTTTACGCCTGCGTTGGGAACACGAAAAACAGAATTTGGAGAAAATCAGCAATCTGAAAACCGAAATCGATGGCTTAAAAAGTGCTGCCGATAAAGCAGAACGCGAGGGTAATTACGAAAAAACAGCGCAACTGCGTTATGGAAGCATCATTCAAAAGGAAAAGGAGCTGCTGGCATTATCGGATGCTATCAAGGAAAATAGCGCGGATAGCCTGCTAAAAGAGCAAGTTGACGAAGAAATGATTGCCGAAGTGGTATCCAAATGGACAGGGATTCCCGTATCCAAACTGGCGGAAAGCGAAATGCAGAAGCTGCTGGAGCTGGAAAAGGTGCTTGCTGCCAGAGTGATTGGGCAGGAAGAAGGCATCACTGCTTTGGCAAATGCGATTAGGAGAAGCCGAAGCGGACTTAGTGACGAAAATCGCCCCATCGGTTCGTTTATTTTCCTTGGCCCTACCGGAGTGGGTAAAACTGAACTTGCCAAAGCACTTGCCAGTTATTTGTTCGACACCGAAAAGGCTTTGCTGCGCCTGGATATGAGCGAGTTTATGGAAAAGCACAGCGTTGCCAGGCTGATTGGCGCTCCTCCTGGATATGTGGGCTACGAAGAAGGTGGCTATTTAACTGAAGCAATCCGGCGCCGGCCATATTCTGTGCTACTGCTGGACGAAATTGAAAAGGCACATCCTGACGTGTTCAATATCCTGTTGCAAATCCTGGATGAAGGCAGGCTTACCGATGGTAAAGGGCGCACGGTAGATTTTAGGCACAGCGTGATTATTATGACCAGTAATATCGGTTCGCAACAAATCTTTGACGCCTCTGCCGACAAACTGGATAGCGTTAAGCCGCAGTTAATGAGCATCTTGCAGCAATATTTCCGCCCTGAATTTCTGAACCGCTTGGATGATATCATTGTTTTCCATCGGCTGGATGAAGAACATATCCGTAAGATCGTAAAGCTGCAATTAGCTATTCTGGCGGGACGTTTGGCAAAGCGCAACTTGCAGCTTAGTTTTTCGGAAAGCCTGGTGGATCATCTTGCCCAGGCAGGTTATGATCCCGCTTATGGGGCACGTCCCCTAAAACGCCTGATCCAGAAAGAGCTGGAGGATGCCTTGGCAAAATCGCTTTTGGGTGGAGAATTCAAACCCGGAGAGGCTTTGGAACTGGATTATCAGGCTGACCAGGGGATAATGATCCAGAGTAAATAATATTTTAACAAAATAGCGCATGCTGGAGGGGGCACAGTTGAGGGGAATGCCTGCGTCCTCGCTGGCAAGGAATGCCTGCGTCCTCGCTGGCAAGGAATGCCTGCGTCCTCGCTGGCAGTCAAAAAGGCTCTTCGTGCATCTTCTGTATTCTTTTCTACAGCCAAATGACTGTAGGCGAGACGCCAACAAATCTTTCCTGCGAGAACGCAGGAACCCCAGCCGAAACTCTCACCTTTCAGCAAATACGTCAAAAATAACTTGACTTATTTAGCGCTTTCTAAAACGCTGTCACCAGAAGAAACAATGTAAGTTTGCAAAGGAAAAGACGGCAATGATTAGAAATTTACAGCTTATCAAGAACCACTCCCAACTGAAAGAACTGGGAAGCCACTTAAAATACAGCATTTTAAAAGAGCTTATCAAAGCGCCTGCCACCTGCCAGCAATTGGCCAACCTGTTTGACCATAGCAAGCAAAAAATTCATTACAATTTGACTCAGATGGTATCCGAAGGACTGTTGAAGGTTATAGACGAATCCTTTGGTAACAACCGTGAAGTTTATTACCGCGCCACAGCCAAGAGTTATGTGCTGGATTTTGCCATTGGTTTGGATGCTAACGAGCACATTTTGGATAGCCGGGCTATTATTGGTGGCATTTTGGAGCAAGAACACCGCATCAGCCTTACTGGAATCGCCGCAAAACTGATAGATCAATCCTTCAGGATGAAAAAAGGCGAACGCCTGCTGATCGTGAGTGGTAAATTTAACTTTCCGCTGGTGGAAAACCTGCTGGTGGAAGCAGGCAACAGGGGAATTCTTACCTCCCTGATATATCAGGATATTGATCATTTAAGGGCGAAATATGAAACTTACTCTTTATCTGCATTTCAGGCTGATTATGATGAACTGAACCGCCTGCTAAAGAACACTGATGTATATCTGAACCTGAATGGCGAATCGCGCTCTGTAGAACTGCGCGATCCTGCCAAACTGATTCTACGTAACCGTTTGCTGGAAAAAAGTAAGCAAATCATCCACGACAAGAAGATACGCGTAGCCATGATGCCCGGTTTGTTAAACGACACCCTGTCCGATCAAGCTATTGAGAGCGAGCTGCAATTCTGGAAAGCGTTGGATATCGATTATGCACGCCTGTGCCAACATACAATCGGTATTTGCAAAGAGTATTCCGCACGAGAATATCTGGAAATAGTATCTGGAGATGGTTCCTTACGCTTTGAGGCTCAGCGTTTTCTGGCCGAATGCGGTTCTTTTGGTAAAAACGAATTTCAATCTCCAGTGATCAACCTGCCCGGAGGGGAAATCCTTATCCTGCCCAAACCCAAAAGCATGAATGGCCGAATCTGTGCCGATCGCGCCTTTGCCTTTGGTGAAGAGATAATGAAACCCGTGATAGAAATAAGCAATAACGAAATTAGCAGTTTCACCGCCGAAATTGGTGAGCGCTTGCTTGCCAAAGCAATTGCCGCCGGTGGTCTGGAAGGCCGAAAAGTTGCCCTGATCGGCCTTGGCACCAATGATAACATCCGAATGGGCGATATCGATAACGCCCTTAAACACAAGAGTAGTGGCTTTTTAACCGTTTTCTGGGGAGACAACCGCTCCCTGGGTGGAAATGTTTGCGGAGAACATGAATGGTTTCTGCAGATCGAAAATCCCAGCATAAACTTCAGCTAAAAGAAGGAAATCATGAAACAGCATTTTGCCCTCCTAATTCTTCTCGCTTGCTTAGTGCCGATGTTTGCTCAATGGCACGTTGACGAGAATTTTGATAACCTTTCCACCCTACCTACGGGCTGGACGACACATGATGATGGCGATGGCAGCATTTGGCGCAACCTTAATAATGTTAGCCATGCGCATTCGGGAACGCGTGCAGCGTTTGTGGATAATTATCTGCCCAATCAGAATAGCGATTGGCTGATTACCCCGCAGATAAGCATTGTAACCGGAGATTCGCTAAAGTTCTATACCCGGAGCTGGACAAGCACCGAAAACCTGAAAGTATATGTATCCACCACGGGCACAGCCGTAGGTAACTTTAACACCCAGTTGCTAAACCTGCAAAGCCTTGGCTCTACCTATCAACTGGCAAGCTGCAATCTTTCTGCCTATGCGGGCCAAACCATCTACATCGGCTTTTTTTGGCAATGCAGCAACTATGGCATCCTGATAGATGACATCCGCATTGGGCAGCCATTTATCGTAACACCGGAGCTTAATCTACCACCGAGCATCAGCTTTATTCAGGGAGAAAATGCCAATCTCGATTTTACTCCCTTCATCGTAGCCACAGAGCTGCCAAGCACCAATATCACCTGGCAGCCAACTGAACATGTGACAATCATCACTCAGGGCTTAAACGTCAACTTCAGCAGTCCGGACTGGAATGGCACGGAAACTGTAACCTTCACCATGCACGACCAAGTTAGCGGTCTTAGCGCTTCGGATAATATTTCCGTGATCGTTGCTCCTCCTCCGGTTATCGATTTAGCTTTGCTGTCCATTAGTTCCCCGCGTTTGCTGGAGTATGTTGGTTCTCCCTTCATGCCCAAAGTAATCTTGCAAAACAATGGGCAAAACCTCTGGGACGACCAGATGCTTGTGCAGTTCGAGATTAAAGACGGTGCGGGTAACATTGTGGACAGCAGCGAAACTTTTTTCAGTGGAGCGCTTGTGCCTCAGCAGACTGCAACTGTCACTTTTCCACAAGCAACTATCTCCACAGCAGCAACATACACCGTCAGTTTCACTATTGTAGCAGACGATGGTAATCCCGCTAACAACTCCATTTCCCGCTCCCTGGATGTGGTGCAGCGCGTAAGCGTAGGCGGGCCTGATGCTTTCGGATTCCGCTACATCGATAGTGATGCCGAAGGTGGCCCACAATTCAATTGGATCGATATCAGCGCCACTGGCACCTCCACCATTATGTATGGCGTAAACCAATGGTATGGCGATGATAACTTCAGTGAGCCTATCCCGCTTGGCTTCGATTTTCCCTTCTATGGCAGCAGCTACAGCACCGCCAATATCGATATCAACGGCGAAATCTTACTGGCAGCAAACAACTGGTATAGCGAATTTCCTTCTCAGGGTTGGGACGGAGATGGTAACATGTTCAACTATATGTATCCCATTCCTGGATACACACAAATGCCGGGTTTAATTTCTGTTTACTGGGACGATCTGGAAGCAGACCAAGGCACTGGCGATGTGTATTTTCAAAGCTTTGGCGAAAGCCCGAACCGCTATACAATTGTCCAGTGGCACAATGTGCGTTTCCGAGCCGGAACAGGGGCAACTTCGCTGTTAGATTTTGAGGTTATCCTGCACGAAAATGGCGAGATAATAATGCAATACAACAGCGTGGCTACGGACCAAACAGGGGCAACCATCCCGCATGATTACGGCAAAAGCAGCACTATTGGCTTGCAGAATGATATTGCCACCATCGGCCTTTGCTATCTTCGTGAGATCGTGGTAAACAGCACCTACATCGGTGTGGAACCCGCTGGTAATCTGCTGCACGAGGGTTTGGCAATCCGTTTCTACAGCGGTGTGGATCAACAAGCGCCGGTGATTACGCATACTGCTCCAGGGAATACCTTCCAGCTTTCTCCGCTGCTAAGTGCACGCATTGTTGACCAAAGTGCCTTGCAAACCACCACCCTTTATTACAATATTGGCTCAGGCTGGCAAACAGTAGCAGGTATTTCCACCGGACAGAATAACTACGATTTTGCCTTGCCTGCAATTCCACAAGGCAGCACGCTGCAATACTATTTTCAGGCTGAAGACGCTTTGGGTAACGTAGCCAGTTTACCAGCCGATGCACCGGACACGTTCTATGGCTTTAATATTCTGCCCACGGCAAATACCCAAGTTCTTCTGGCTTATAGCGGTTCGCAGGATTATACACGCACCGAACTTGCTGTTTACGAAACTCTGCTGAACGATGCCAATATCAGCTACGACAAATACAACTGGGAAGAATACCCCACCTACAGCATTCCTGCTGCGTATAACACCGTGCTTGCCTATGCGTCTGTTGGTAGCCAGAGCCCCAAAGCACTTTACTTTGCCACAGTGCTGATGAACTACCTCAATTCCGGCACCATCACTGCTCCCAAAAACCTCTTCTTATCATCTGATGGCTGGGCTTTCAGCCAGGGCGGAACCCCTAATTCCAATACCATGAAACAGCTCCTAAACGGCTATCTGCGTACAGACTATATTGCCACCGGTTTGGGTGGTGGCACGAACGGCTTGGCAGGCCCGGAAGCCTTAAACTATCAAAACGGCACGATTCTCTGCTTAAATGGCTCTCCCATTGGTAATCACGGAACAGAATACAGCGTTTATGCCAACAGCCCGGATTGCATTCTGGCTAATGACGCTGTACCAGATTGGTATGCGGATTTGGTTCCTTACCCTGAAATTGGTTCAGAGAACGCTTTTGCCTTCGAGGATGGGCCTGTGAACGGACAGGCTTATCTATACCACGGTGGCTGTGCCACGAAAGTTCAAATTCCCATCTTTAAAGCTTTCTATTTTAGCTTTGATCTCTCCCAACTAAGTAACCCAACCCAAAGAACCGAGCTTTTTACCGATCTGCTGGATTGGTTTGGCGTGCAGCCTTCTGCAAATGGCGATGCAACTGTGCCCACAGCTAAATCCACCCTGATGGGCAACTACCCCAATCCCTTCAATCCCAGCACCACCATTTCCTATTATCTGGCAGCTCCGGCTAAGCTGGAACTGGGGATCTACAACCTTAGGGGACAGCGCGTTAAAAAGCTGTTCCATGCTTCTCAAACAGCGGGTAATCATAGCCTTAGCTGGGATGGGAAAGATGATAACGGTGCCGAAGTTGGCAGCGGAATATACTTCGTTAAAATGAGTGACGGTAAATTTACCACCACCCGCAAAATGACCATGATTAAATAGGAGGAATAATGCCTAACAAATTGCTCTTAACCCTTTTTGCCCTGACTCTTGTGTTAACTCTCAGTGCTGGTGATTTCATCATCGACGCCGGGACTTCAACCATCAACAAAGTTCCCGTTTATGGCTATAACAACTATGGCTGGAGCAAATTTTTTTACACCGCTACTGAGATGGCTGCTGCTGGTGTAACTGGCGATACTCAGTTTACCAAAATTGCTTTTAAGGTTAGCGACCCTATCGCAGGCTACACCATGGATAACCAGAAAATCTACATCCGCTCTTTTTATGATACCAGTTATACCAGCTCTACCGCTACATATCCTATTCCTTCTGAAACTTCTGGTTTCATTAATGTTTTTAATGGTTCAGTTACTTTCAATGGACCTGGCTGGAATGAAATCACCTTCCAAACTCCCTATAATTACGCTGCTACCTGGGGTCTGGAAATCCTGTGGGAAAACCGTGATGGCAGCAAGCTTAGCGGTCCACCAAAGTTTTACTACAGCAGCCAAAGTAATAGCTGTGTTTACAAGAGCCAGGACCCTTCATTCCCAACTACCAGTGGATCAAAGGGTAGCTACCACCCCAATGTTTGGTTCGTAAGTGCTGCCACAGATATTCCCAACCCCGCAGTGGCAGTTAATCCTGTGGACAGTGCTACTGATGTAGCCATAACCTCTTCTCTGAGCTGGAATCACACCGGTGGCGACCCCGATGATTACCTGTTTTCGCTGTGGACAACAGAGTCTCCTACCTGGATCGAAAACGGACTGGTAACCACCACCACAAGCTATACTCCTGCCACTTATCTGGAATATGGTAAAACCTATAACTGGCGTGTAATACCGCGTAATGAGTTTGGTCAGGCTTTAGGTTGCCCAAATTGGAGCTTTACCACTGTGGCAGATCCTTCCATAGTTTCCTTCCCGTGGACGGAAAGCTTTGATGGAACATCATTTCCTCCCAATGATAGCTGGCTACTAAAAGGCGGTAATCTTGTTGATCCCATAGTGTTAGGTGGTAGTAGTATCTGGGGGCAAGGCGACTGGCTAAATATAGCCGGAACAGACAAAGCAGCCAAGATAAATATCTGGGCGAACATAAACGGTTGGCTGATAAGCCCGCTCTTCAACGTTAGCGATCCCAATGCCTACCTAACCTTCGATCTCGCTTTTCTAAAAGCCAATCAACCCCCCACAGGAACACCTCCGGCATTAACAGGAGATGACGACCGTTTTGCAGTACTAATCGGCGATGGCTTCACCTGGAGCACTGCAAATATCGTCCGCGAATGGAACAATACCGGCTCACCCTACGTGCTCAATAGCATCAGTACCACTGGTGAAAAAGTAATCATCGCACTTAACGGGCACACCGGGCACATCCGTATTGCCTTTTTCGCAGGCTCTACCATCAGCAACGCCGATAACGACTTCCTGGTAAATAACATGTATGTAGGAGCTTATCTGCCGGAACCTGTTGTATCCATCAGTAACGACCCCCTCCATAATACCTGCACCCTTTCCTGGGCATATATTGATGGCGCTACAACATACGAAGTTCAAAGCTCTGCTACTCCTTATGGACCCTGGAACCTGCTGGATAGCACAGCCACAAACCAATATGTGCTAACTCCTACAGAAACAAAGGCTTTCTATAAAGTGAAAGCCATCAATAACCGCTAACATACCTGTAGTCCCGCCCCAATACCGGCTGAAGTCCAGGCTTTGGCCGGTTTGTTTTATGCCCAAAGGTTGTAGGAGCGCCTGGCGTGCGCCCCAAAAACTGGATGTCGCAGATGAGGTTTGAAGATAATGGTACTTACTTTGGCGGTAGATGGTGTAAATTAAACTGCGGGCAAAAATAAAGCTATTTAGCGAATAAATTTGAAGGCACCCGATACAGGCTCCCAATTTATCTGTTTACCATCGATGCTGATGATCAGATTAACAGGATGCAATTCCCCTCTATACTCAATTTGAGCAATGCCTTTGTAGTTAATATCATCTACCTTTTCCACCTGCAAATCAGTCACCTTTAGATTTAGCTCTGAATACTGAGGATCGTTGGTAAGATTCTGTTGCAAGGAAGCCTTTACTATTTTGGTGATGTCCTTTACTGATGTTCCGCATGCGGTAAACGCAAGCAAGAGCAATAGTCCCAAGGCGAGGATGAGCGGTTTCTTGATCATGATAGCTCCTTTATTCTATTGCTGGCATATTTAAAAATTACGTAAATGAAGTCAAGAAACTTATCAAGAAACTGTGCAAATATCAGTACGAGACTGCTCAAATTTATTAACCATATTTGGCCGTTTTGGCTAATATTTTTGGAAAAAACTGGTCGATATCTCACTATTTATGGTCAGGCCTTGGAGAGTCCCATCGGGACGCTATTTTAGATAGATAATCATCACCCAATGCACCATATAGTCCCTTCGGGACGCCATTTAAGATGGGTTCGGGTATCCAATATGCCGTCCCATTAAAAGGCTCATGTTCACTTATAGATCAGTATTGTGCCAAACAATGCTGTAACTCCATAGTTTTAAGATATCCTGCTGAACCATCGCCTCCTTCTTCCCTGCATGCATTGCCTTAGCATTGGCTATGCATTGTGGATGGGATGGACAATGCATAGCCAATGCTAAGGCAATGCGAGCAAGAAAAAACCCATCTGAGTGGCAGGTGAAGTCGTTTAAATACTTGTAATAAAATCACCTGTCGCCCGATGGGCTAAGACACAAGAAATGAGTGCTATTTTTTGTTGTTGACGGTAAAGTTTTTCAGAGCAGTTCCAAGTTCATCGGTGTCCCGGTTAAATTCACTTTTAAACTTTTCCCAGGAGTCTTTGCCCTCGTCTTTGTAACCATCCAGCTTTGCTTTAAGTTCTTTGTTCTTTGCTTCTAAGACATCAATTTTCTTGTCATAAGCTGCTAAAAGCTTACCTTTGGAATTGGTCATCTTGACCTTGTAATCTGCAATGATCTTGTCATTGGCAGCGATTTGGGTTTCCTTTTCAGCCTTAAAAGCCTGCCATTCATCTACGGCATTAGCGTTTTTTGCGGCATCCACTACATTTTGTTCTGCTGTAGTTTCATTTATTTTGGCATCTGCCAGTTTTTGGTCGGCAGATTTCTTGCAGCCCGTGGTAAATGAAAGAGTGTCAGAGCTTCGAAATATGGTCGCGGATTTCTTCTTTGGTTTTTCCCAATTTCTTTTGTAATCTTCCTAATAGTTCTTCTTCTTTACCTTCTGCAAAGAGAAGATCATCATCTGTCAGATTGGCATATTGCTGTTTCAGCTTGCCGGCAATAACTTTCCAATCGCCTTTGATACTTAGCTTATTCATATTAACCTCCTTAGGTTAGTGAATATTACGCTTGTTGGTGCCGATTTGCTTACAGTCTTATACCCAGTTGTAAGCTTAACTGAGAGTTTGTGCTGGTTGTGTTATAGGTATGAAAATCAATATTGTCCCAGGTAAAGGTGCTTTTTCCACTTTTATACATTAGTTGCATTACAAAGGGCTTGATATCGACTCCAGCTCCCATTCCCCAATAAAAACCACCGCTTACTTTCAAGTTATTTACCGTTGAACCATCATAATTGTCATTTACAACTGGAAGGTTGTACCCCGCCTGCAAAATTACTTCGGGGGAGATGGATATTGGTAAAAAGACATATTTGCCAGTTAGATAGATGGGTAAGTAGGAGAATTGACGCTTGTGCGAATCATAATTGAGGTCTTTCAGTTCTCTGGGAATTTGATATTCGAGCCCTAACCCGTAAAGCAGATCTCCGGGTCCAGCTTTTACGGAAGATAATATTTCTCCATACAGCGATGCTCCGGTTTTTACATCGCTATCGTGACTGAAGATTTCGCTGGAAAAGGACTGCTTTCCGTTTACATCCAGGCTTATGCCAAGTTGACCCATCACTCGTGCATTTAATTGCAGAGCACACCAGATAATGGTAATGAGTAGGAGTAGTTTTTTCACTTTTTTTAGATTCCTTTCTTATTGTTCAGATTTTAGAGGTTAGAGTACCTTATTGCCACGGATAATCCGGATCAAAACCACAATTACTGCAATTACTATCAGAATGTGGATGAAGCCGCCCATGGTATAGGAAGTAATTACTCCCAATAACCATAGGACAATGAGAATAACACCGATTGTTAATAACATGTTGTTTCCTTTTTTTCTTTGCAGATACTTTTACGAGAACAACAGCTCACTTTCTGCGAAGCGAGTTGTTAAGAAGGAGATCTTAACTTTCCACATACTGTCACATAATATAGTCAATTGAAAGGATTTGGCAAGAGGGAATTTAAGGAGTGGTTAAGCTACCCAGAAATAAGTATAAACTCTCACCCAAAGATACAAGCGAGTAGCGCAGGACGCCGTTCCTGCGAATCCCAATCCACTATCTATACCATAACAAATCAGCATTACCTTAGCTTTATATCGCAGGAACGGCGTCCTGCGCTACCTGTGTCCTGCGCTACCTGTGTCCTGCGCTACTTGTTTCCTGCGCTACGTACACCCATGTTCCATACCAATCTTCCCATTTATCTATCAACCTTGCCTTTACCGGATTCTGCACGATGTAATTTATTATCTTTTCCAGTTCCAACTCATCTTTCACCAGATGGTCGTAAGATTCCTGTTGCCAGAAGCTGCCACTTTTCCCCAAGTATTTATTTATCGCCATAGCAGTGTATTTCTTCCATGTATAGGTGATATGTGAAAGCGGATATACAGCCCCATTAGCTTGCTTAAGCGGATTTATCAACACGTGCACATGATTGGGCATTATGCAGTATGCGATCAAATCATAACGTTGTTTATCGAAGTGCCTGAAAGAATCGGCTATGATCTCGGTTATCTCCCGCTGCTGCAAAATCTGGGGAACATCGGAAGACTTTGTAATAAGTTCATCAAACCAGGCAAAGAAAGCACCATTTTTGCCCTTTAGCTTAGTTTGCTTCGCTTCTGGCTCCAGATTCTGGATTTCTTTGAACCATTCTGTTTTCCTCTTCTGAAGTTCCTGCACAATAGCTTGAGGAAGCGTAAACTTCAGCCGATAGGTGATGAACACGGGTTTATCTACATCAAACCAATGTGGCAGACTTCGGGAGTAATACTGAAATTTAGGATTATCCACAGCGATAGTATTATGTCTTTTCATAAGTAATCCTCACCGTAGCGCAGGACGCATGTAGCGCAGGACGCCGTTCCTGCGAAAGACCGTTGCGCAGGACGCCGTTCCTGCGAAAGCCCGTTGCGCAGCACACCGTTCCTGCGAAAAACAACACAAACAAACGCAGGAACAGCATGCGTGCAAAACCAGTCTCACCATAAACATATTTCCATTATTAATAGCTAAACAAATCACATATTTTGCTATCATTACATCGCAGGAACGGCGTCCTGCGCTACCTATGGGGATACCCTGCAGACGCGGAACCCTATGTCGTAATCGCCGTACGTGGGATAGTAATCGTACTGATCCGAAACGGCGCAGGCGTAGTCATCGTAGTTGTAAACACCGCCGCGTACAACACGATCGGAACCGTCATAAAAATCATCCCAGCACCATTCATAAAGGTTTCCGCTCATATCAAAAGTTCCCAGTTCGTTAGAAGCCAGTTGGCCCACAGGATGAACAGAGTTGCCGCTGTTGCCAATATACCAGCCAACAAAATTGAGGTCATTGCTCCCGCTATACGTGTAGCCATGCGTGTTTAGTCCACCACGGGCAGCGTATTCCCACTCTGCTTCGCTGGGCAACCTGTAACAGATAACAGTCCAATCACAACTTACATTCACGGCATTGGCATTATTAGTATTCCAGCCTGCCGGCCAGTTTTCGGGATCGGTTCCGTAACTCAGGTAGCTATAGCTGGGCTGCAAACCCTCTTGTAAGCTGCGCCGGTTGCAGTACTCAATAGCTCCAAACCAGCTTACATAAGCTTTTGGATAAGTATCTCCTCCATTAGAACCCATCACGGCATTCCACTCGGCGTTAGTCAGCTCATATTTGTCGATATAGAAAGAAGAAACCGTCAAGCTGCCGGTGTAGATGCCTGATGTGGGATAGATTGTTCCGCCTTCCACAAAAACAAAGTTCTCGGGAATGGGTCTGGTTGGATCATCTGCTGAGAACCGTAACATATATTGGCTGCCATCGAAGTCTATCCCTTCCGCTCCAGCATCCCAAACTATGCTTTTTCCGATACCGGGGGCGATGTTTTCGCCTACGTTACCTGTTAGGTTTGCTGGATTGGGGATGTAGTTAAAGCTTGCTCCAGCATCATCTGAAAGCTTTAGCCCCACCACGCAGAGGTCACCATTGGCATCAAAAAGGTCGTATGATATATCCACAAGTCCACTGCCATCGGTGCGCTGGGCTACTGCAGTATTATAGATAATGGGAGCCGTGAATTCCGCCTCTTCGGCTTTGATGCTGAAGCTATCCCAGTGGGCATATTTATTCATACTGGGGTTGGCGTATTGAGTGAGTATTTTCACGCGCACCGTTGATGCAGTTTGAGGAATGTTTACTGAAAACAGCGACCAGGCTTGAGTGTTGAATAGCAATTGAAACCAGTTGTTCCACTGTGTGCCAGTGTCGTATTCCAGACAGATTTTGAGCTGATCAGTAGCTGGATCAAGGTTCTTGGTATAATAATAGAAATTGAGGCTATGCTGAGTACCGGGAGTTATGTTTACATTGTTGAAGCTGAGGCTGGCAGTGCTATTATCCATCAGCCAGCTACCCCAATACCAGGAACCACTTTGAGCGTTGGCTCCGCCCAGATTTTGGTTTGTGCGTCCCCAGAAATAGGGCACAGCACTGGAGGGGCTGGCAGTGTAGCTCCAAGTGTCGGAAGCTGTGTTTTCAAAGCTTTGCAGGGCAAGGGGATCGGCAAAGAGCCCTGAGGAGAGGATCAACAACAGAATAGCAATACACAAACACTGGGGTAGCGCAGGACGCAAGGGTAGCGCAGGACGCCGTTCCTGCGAAACCAAATCCGTTACATCAGTTTGAAGCGTTACAATGTTCTCCACGCAGGAACGGCGTCCTGCGCTACATTCGTGGTGCGCTACAAAATCAATCCACTTCATTTGGCACCTCCATTCATTCTTTGTTTGATTTCCCGGAAGCTCAGTAGCCTCTCCGGATGGGCTTTGGCTTCGGACAAAATGTCTGCCATGCGTCCATCATAGTCCTTATATGCCACCACACGGTAATACATCTGATCCCGGTGCAAAGCCACACGGGGATGGGTGAAACTTGTGCCCGTGGTCACATCCCACAGGAAGTAATAAAGATTATCGTTATCTTCATAGGGGGTTTCGTTATAGAGCACAAGGTAGCCATCCGGGGTGATCGGAGTGCTGTAAATGGTCTGGGTAACAGGGTTCCAAGTGATTACCGCATCTACCGTGTTGCTGATATTCACATTTACATTGCCTGGAGTAGCCGGTGGGATGTAAGTGATTGTAAAAGGCGCAACGGAAACCTTGTTGCTAAGGTTGCCAAAGCTATCAGCCACACGGATTTTGACCTTGCCATTAATAGTGGTGGTTTCGGGCATCAGCCAGGGATAAGAGCTACCATTGGCAATCCCTTCAGCCAAAACAACGTAGTCTGTGCCGCCATTCAAGCTATACCACAGATAGACTGAATCGTTTAGCAGATTGGTGTCCGTGGCTGTCCACAAAATGTTGTTAGTATCTCCCAGATACCATTCTTCGCCGCCATTGGGGCTTTGCAGCTGTAAATCGGGAGCTACGGTATCAAGGGTGAAAAAAGCTGAGTTCGTGGTAGAACTAAGCGCGAATGCTGATGCGAAACCTGCGGTCAGCACTATCAGCAGCAACAGTTTCTTCATGGGTTCCTCCTATGTAGGTTTATCTATTCTTTCTTTCATTTACTAATAAACCGTTAACTCATGGTATTAGCTAAGCGAGATCATGTCAATAACAAAAAAGG
>JAVEUB010000287.1:0-3715 GCA_034005785.1 Cloacimonas sp. (SeqCode)
TTTTTGGCTGTTTGGCAAGATGCCACAAGCTCTTCAAAATCGCGAGCACACAGAATATCCGGCAAGCAAGCCAGAAAGGCACTTGTATCCACTTTTCCGGGCTTGGCAAAGGCAGATGTTTCCACCTTGCTATAGCGCTCTGCAACCGAGTATGTTCTTAAATTACTTAGCTTTATCTCTTCGTATCTGCTCACGATATCTGTCCTCTTCGCTAAAGATGCAGCCGCAATATTGTTGACGGTACATTCCTGCTGCTTTGGAAAGTTGAATGCCTTGTTGCCACAAGCTTCGCCAATCTTCATAATAAAACTCCACCCCATATTTGGCAGCCTTAGCTTTGGCGGTGCTGATGATTAGTTCATGTTTCTGGTAGCGGCTATAGAGCAAAGTTGTGGAAAAAGCGTCGAATCCGCCATCAGCCGCAGCCTTGGCAAGTGCTTCCAAACGCACATCATAGCAATAAACACAACGTGCGGATACATCGCTTAAGGTAGCCTTCAGAAAGCTCTGTAAGCCATATTCGTCAACATCAAGCAGGGGGATATTTTCCTTTAGGCAAAATTCCTGCAAGGTCTCATGCCTTTTTTGATACTCCAGCAGCGGATGGATATTAGGATTGAACCAATATGCGCTTACTGCGTAGCCAGCCTCTTGCAGTTTATGAAAAGGAGCAATAAAGCACGGAGCACAGCAGGTGTGAATTAACAGCTTACGAGCGGACATAATGGGGCATTTCCCCAGGCAAAACCATAGACATTTCCACCACGCCTGCCACTTTACCATCCAAGAACCAAGGTTGCTGATAGATCAGTTTCTGCACCCCGTTTTTATCTATGGTGTAGGAGTGCGCTTGTCCTGTTTGTAACATTCGCTTAATCATCTCATTACAATGCGCAGGATGGTAATCAAACAGGTTTTTGCCGATCAGCTCCGCTCCTCCATCGCTTTGGAAAGTGGAGATTGCTTTCTCGTTCATTTCTATAATGGTTCCGTCAACTATGCAAACCGTGATGGCTGCAGGGAATTCTTTAATCCATTCGTGCATTAGCTAAAATTCCTTTAAGATATTAGCAGCTACAATGCTACGTTGAATTTGGTTGGTTCCTTCATAAATCTGTAATATTTTGGCGTCGCGCATCATTTTTTCCACCGGGTATTCTTTCATATAGCCATATCCACCCAAAATTTGCACGGCATCGGTGGTAACTTTCATGGCTACATCCGAGGCAAAGTACTTACACATAGCGCTTTCTTTGGCATAGTTTTTAGCTCCGGAATCCACCATTTTGGCAGTTTGCATCACCAAAGCACGTGCTGCTTCAATCTGCGTGGCCATATCTGCCAGCATGAACTGGATAATCTGGAAGCTGGAAATCGGCTTGCCAAACTGCACTCTTTCCTTGGAATATTTTGCCGCAGCCTCAAAAGCTCCGCGGGCAATACCAACAGCTTGAGCACCTACCATAGGGCGGGATTTATCGAACACTTTCATAGCGGTAATAAAGCCGGTGCCTTCTCTGCCTAATAGGTTTTCGGCGGGGATTATACAATCTTCAAAGATCAGCTCACGCGTGGCGGAGGAGCGGATGCCCATCTTGTTTTCTTTCTTGCCAAAGCTGAAACCGGGGGTACCCTTTTCCACTACAAAGCAAGAGCAACCACGTGCGCCTTTGGTTTTATCCGTGATGGCAAACACAGTATAAATACCTGCTTCACCGCCATTGGTGATCCATTGTTTGGTGCCATTCAGCACATAATGATCGCCTTCTTTGCGGGCAGTAGTTTCAATTGCGCCAGCATCGCTACCGGCATTTGCTTCGGTCAGCGCAAAAGCGGCAAGCTGTTCACCAGCAGCTATTTGCGTAAGATATTTCTGTTTTTGTTCTTCGCTTCCAGCAATGGAGATGGGATACATGCCCAAGCCTGTAGCCCCAAAAGCCAAAGCCATACCGGCATCAACTGCACATAGCTCTTCGGTGACGATGGCAAGATCAACCACTTTGCCACTGATGCCACCATATTCTTCGGAAATCAGGATGGCAAATAAATCACTTTGCTTCATTATCTCCACGATGTCCCAAGGGAATATTCCTTCCTGATCGTAGTGTTCAGAAAGCGGCTTCATCTTCTCCACAGCTATGCGACGGGCAATTTCCTGCATTTCCAGTTGCTCTTCGGTTAAAAAGTAATTCATCTTGTATCTCCTATATAATCATCATAGTTACGCTTTTGGTTAACCAGCGAGAGTGCACAGATTATGTCAATCCTTTTTTTCCACCTCCCTAAAATATGGGAGCGCAGGTTATCCTAAAGTGCCAATCATCCATTTGTTTTGCTTTGCTTTGGATTATGATTATTATATCGGTACTGGCTTGCAAGTGTGCCTGCGTATATGCGCATTCTTGAAGAAACTTACGCCAGCAAAGGAGACAATATGAAACTTCGTTTAAACAGACAGTTACAGACTGGATTGCGGATTATATCTCTACTGACAGTCATTTTGATGCCGGTATTTTTATCCGCAACACCCTTATTTACCTTTGGTGTATCTAATATGGAGGCTTATTCCCGCACCGGGAACTGGGCTTGGGATGCCGATAACAGCGGCATAATTTTCAAGGTGGATAGTAACCCGTTTACGTTTAACGCCACTTCTCCCCATTACTATTCCGAAAAGTATATTCACATCGGTACAACTGCTGGACATGTTACTTCGCTAACCTGTACCGCCGAAAACACTGATCTTGCTGCAACTCCAGGGCAGCTATCTCTTACCTTCAGCCAGTTTGACCTGGTTTCCTTTACCAGAATCAATACTGTATCCAACACCCGTCCCTGGAACACCGCAGGTGAATCCGGCGACGAAAGAGTATATACCAATGCCAGCGGTTATCTGAATTACAACGGCTCGCCTGTGTTATACATGGATAAAGCCACTTTCGTAATCACTACTCCCTACCCCAGTCAAGCTCAGATGAGATTGTTACCCGGGATGTCCAATTGGATGGGCAACGTCGGCACAGGGAGTTTCCAAACCGGATATGGCTTTGGCGATATTGATATCACTAATCCTGGTACTGATCCTGCTTGGGCAGCCCTATTTGCCTCTTCCAATTACAAGGTTGATATGATTTTAACAAACATGGTTTCCACCAAAGACGCTACCACAACCTGGTTGACTTTTAATATGGATATCAGCCCTGCGCTTGTTCCCAGCACCACTTCCAGCGCTTTAGTAAATATCAATACTCTTCCTGCAAATTGGGATTTTCCAGATCAAGGGACTTCAGTTTCGGTAGTTGGTGGAACTCCTGATGGATCATCTGATGAGATGCATCATTTCTATATCCAGGAAATCCTACAGACGCCTGCGGGCACCATTCCTGCTGGTCTTACCCATCAAGCCAAGAAATACTGGAAATTCGGCACATCTCTCACCCCCGCAAGCTACACGATGAATCTTACCTTCCAGCTAAGCGGTGCCGAGTTTAACAAAGCTCCCGTAGATTGGAAACTGCTCTATCGCCCCTTCAGCGATCAGAACTGGGTGGAGTGGCCAAATGGTTATAGCTTGATTGACGCCACTCATATCCAAGCCTCAAATGTGTCAAATGTTGCCGAATTCACAGTGGCTTCGCCCCTGGATGAAACTTTGCCGGTAACCCTTACTTCATTCGCGGCAAACGTTAACGCACAGAACCTCAAGATCGGAAGA